>DASVVD010001116.1:0-13371 GCA_036386715.1 Pseudoduganella sp. | reverse complement strand
AGCTGGGTTCCGGCAGCAGGCGCCACAGGTCGGCCTGGTGTGCCATGTCCAGCACCTTGTCGGCACCGCCGGCCAGGTCGGCGGCGTAGAACGCGATGACCGTCATGCCTACCACCAGCACGATCATCTGCACGAAGTCGGTGATCGCCACGGCCAGGAAACCGCCCACCACGACATAGACCAGCACCGCCAGCGTGCCGATCACCATGCCGGTCGCCGGCGACAGCGCGCCATTCGTCAGCACGGTAAACACCAGGCCCAGCGCGGTGATCTGCGCGGCTACCCAGCCCAGGTAGCTGAGGATGATCGCCACCGAGCAGAAGATCTCGATGCCCTTGCCGTAGCGCTGGCGATAGTAATCGCCGATGGTCAGCAGGTTCAGTTTATACAGCTTGGTCGCGAAGAACAGCCCCACCAGGATCAGGCAGCTGCCGGCGCCGAACGGATCTTCGATCACGGCGTTCAGGCCGCCCTGCACGAACCTCGCCGGCACGCCCATCACCGTTTCGGCGCCGAACCAGGTGGCGAAGGTGGTGGTGATGACCATGACCAGCGGCAGGCTGCGGCCGGCGACGGCAAAGTCGCTGGTGTTCTTGATGCGCGTGCCCGCCCACATGCCAAGACCCAGCGTTCCCAGGAGGTAGAGCACGACGAAGATGATCAGGGTGGTATTCATGCGGATGGGGGCTTTCGGGCGGAAATGCGCAAGCAGGATGCGCGGGCGGAAAATTCCGGATTATAAAGGCAGGATACGGCGGCGGCTCAACTTTGGCGAGGATCAGGCGGCCGGTGTTGTGCTGAAGCGTAAATGTAGACGGAATTGGAAGCGCAAGCGCAAAAGGGCCGCCGTGCCGGAGCGTGACTCCGGGACGGCGGCCCATCATGCGATGGCGGCGTTTATTCCTTCAGCGCGGCGGCCAGGCCGGCCACTTTGGCGGCATCGGCGCCAACCGCCTTGACCAGCCGCTTGCCATAGTCGGCATCGGCTTTGTAGAAGTGCGACAGCATCGTGTACAGGTTCACCTGGTTCTTGACGCGCTTCAGGTCGCCGGACAGGTTGGCGACCAGGTCGTCCCGGTCCTGCGCCGACAGGGCACGGTAGTAGTCGCCGGCCTGGCGGAAGTTCAGCGTCTTCGCGATGGCCTGCTGCTGCGTGGTGCCGCTCAGCGGCAGGTTGCTGCTGCGCGCGTTCGGGTCTTCGGCCAGGTTGGCGATGCGGCTCGGCTGGTAGTTCACGGTACCCTTGCGGCCGTCGATGTTCATGGCGCCATCCTGCTGGTGGTTGCGCACCGGGACCAGCGGTTTGTTGATCGGCAGCGACTGGAAGTTCGCGCCCAGGCGGTGGTACTGCGTGTCGACGTACGAGAACAGGCGGCCCTGCAGCATGCGGTCTTCCGAGGCTTCGATGCCCGGCACCAGGTTGCCCGGCGCCATGGCGACCTGTTCCGTGGCTTCGAAGAAGTTCTCCGGCACCTTGTTCAGCACCATCGTGCCGACCTTGCGCTCAGGGATGTTCGGCCAGATCTTGGTGGCATCCAGCGGGTCGAAGTCGAACTTGTCCAGGTCGGCAGGCTTGAGGACCTGCACCGTCAGGTCCCAGGTCGGGAACTTGCCGGCGTTGATCGATTCATACAGGTCGACCGTGGCGTGGCTGGTGCTCTTGCCCTGCACGGCAGCGATTTCCTGCGGGCGCAGGTTGCGCTCGCCCTGGCGCGACTTCCACGCGAACTTGGCATACACATAGTCGCCCTTGGCATTGACCAGCTTCAGCGCATGCACGCTGCTGCCGTTCATTTCACGGTAGCTGGCCGGGGTGCCCCAGTTCGAATACACGCGGGTCAGCATCGCCGTGGCTTCGGGAATGTGCGAGAAGAAGTCGAACACGCGCTCCGGTTCCTGCACGTTGGTGACAGGATCGGGTTTCAGGGAGTGGATCATGTCCGGGAACTTGATCGCATCGCGGATGAAGAAGATCGGCAGGTTGTTGCCGACCAGGTCCCAGTTGCCTTCCTGCGTGTAGAACTTGGTGGCGAAACCGCGCGGGTCGCGCGTGGTTTCCGCGCCGGAACGGCCCGGGATCACGGTGGAAAAACGTACGAAGACGGGCGTGACCGTACCCTTGGCGAACAGTCTTGCGCGGGTCAGGTCCGACAGGTCGTCCGTGGTGGTGAAGGTGCCGTGCGCGCCGGTGCCCGTGGCATGCACCACGCGCTCGGGAATGCGCTCGCGGTCGAAGCGCTGCAGCTTCTGCACCAGGTGCACGTCCTGCAGCAGGGCAGGACCGCCGGGGCCGGCGGTCTGGCTGTTCTGGTTGTCGCCGACCGGCGCGCCGTTGTCTTTCGTGAGGGTTTGCGCGTGCACGCCGGTGGACATCGCCGTCAATGCGGAGACTATGGCCATCGCGCACAACAGCGCGCGGCCAGGCTTGGAAGCCATGAATTCCATATACTCTACCTATCAATTCCAATGTTTAAGGAGCGCTTATGCTATCGGCTACGATGATATTGTTGAAATTCATTGTTACTATCAGTTCGATAGCTATTACCTAAGAAGGTGCGGCAAGGAAGCCGGCGGTAGAATCGTTGCAACCACAAGGAGACGCCATGAACGACACCGCCAGCTGGCACGAACGGGCCGGCGCGCTGGCCATCGACGGCCGCGCCTTCATCGACGGCATGCGCACCTGGTCGCGCACCGGGCAGCAATTCGACAACCGCTCGCCGGTCGATGGCCGCGCACTCGGCCCGGTCGCCCGCTGCGGCGCGGAGGATGTCGAGGTGGCGGTGGCGGCGGCGCGTGCCGCCTTCGATGACGGCCGCTGGGCCGGCATGGCACCGGCAAGACGCAAGCGCATCCTCGTCGCATTCGCTGACCTGGTGCTGCAGCACCGCGACGAACTGGCGCTGCTGGAAACCCTCGACATGGGCAAGCCGATCCGGTACAGCCTGGCCGTCGACGTGGCCGGCGCGGCGAACTGCATCCGCTGGTATGGCGAAGCGATCGACAAGGTGTACGGCGAAATCGCGCCCACGGCAGGCGACAGCCTGGCGCTGATCACGCGCGAGCCGGTGGGCGTGGTGGCGGCGATCGTGCCGTGGAATTACCCGATGCTGATGGCGTCATGGAAGATCGCCCCCGCGCTGGCGGCCGGCAACAGCGTGCTGCTCAAACCATCCGAAAAGTCACCGTTGACGGCCCTGCGGCTGGCGGAACTGGCGCTGCAGGCGGGCATTCCGCCCGGCGTGTTCAACGTGCTGCCCGGTTACGGCAACGAGGCCGGCAGCGCGCTGGCGCTGCACATGGATGTGGACTGCATCGGCTTCACAGGCTCCACCCGGGTGGGCAAGCAGATCCTGCAGATGGCGGGGCAGTCGAACCTGAAGCGCGCATGGACCGAACTGGGCGGCAAGTCGGCCAACATCGTCTGTGCCGATTGCCCCGACCTCGATGCGGCGGTGGCGGCATCGATCGGCTCGATCTTCTTCAACCAGGGCGAGAGCTGCAATGCGCCATCGCGCCTGTTCGTGGAAGAACCGATCCGCGCACGCTTCATTGAAAAGGCGCTAGCCCTGGTGCCGGATTTCACGCCCGGCGATCCGCTCGACGCGAACACCGTGATGGGGGCGATCGTCGACGACGTGCAGCTCGCCACCATCATGAAATACATCGACGAGGGCAAGGCCGGCGGTGCGCGGCTGATTGCCGGCGGCGAGCGCGTGCGGCTCGACACCGGCGGCTACTACGTGGCGCCGACGATCTTCGACAACGTCGACAGCTCCATGAGCATCGCGCGCGAGGAAATCTTCGGGCCCGTGCTGTCGGTATTGAGCTTCACGTCGCTCGACGAAGCGGTGCGGCAGGCCAACGCCACGCAGTACGGGCTGCACGCGGCCGTGTGGACCGCCGACCTGTCGAAGGCCATCAGGACCTCGCGCGCGCTGCGCGCCGGCACCGTGCACGTCAACCAGTACGACAACGACGACATCACGGTGCCGTTCGGCGGCTACAAGCAATCCGGCAACGGCCGCGACAAGTCGCTGCACGCGTTCGACAAATATACGGAATTGAAGACCACCTGGATCCAGGTGTGAAGTCCTTTTCCGCCTGCCGGCTCTAGAACTTGTAGTTGACCCGCAGCGCGGCAACCCGCCCGCGCGGATCGGCCTGGGTAAAGTCGAAGAACGTCGTCGATGAGTCCCAGGACGGCCGCTTGTCCCCGAGATTCTGCACGATCAGGCTCACGGTAGCGGCAGCCGTCGCCTTCCAGGCCACATTCAGGTCCAGCGTGCCGACCGGTTTTACGCGCTCGCCCGGACGCGTGGTCTGGGCGTAGCCATCCACGTAGTTCCAGGCCAGCGTATTACTCCAGGCGCCGATATCCCATGTCGCGTTCGTGACGCCGCGCCATTTGGGGATCGAACCGAACCAGTTGTTGCCGGCGCCCTCGGTCAGGGGTTCGCCCACGGCCAGCGGCTGCTCGAACGCCAGTACGCGGCTCAGTTGCGCGTTCAAGGTCAGCTTGCCATGGCTTGCCAGCGGCTGCACGTGGCGCAGGTCGATGTCGAAGCCCGACACCTTGCGGTCGCCCTGGTTGGCGTACTGGCGATACAGCGTGAGAATGCGGCCCTGGGCATCGCGCACCACCTTGCCCGGCTGGTTTGCTTCGCCGGCGATGATGCTGTCGGCCGACTCCGTATCGATCACACCCTTGGTGCGGATATGATAGAAGTCGATGCCGATGCTGCTACGGCTCGTCGGCGCCAGCACGAATCCCAGGTTGATGTTCTTCGAGCGCTCCGGGCTCAGGTCGGGATTGGCGATCGTCAGGTTCGTTACGCCGCGCGCCTGGGTTGGCGTCAGCGGATCGCGCGGGTCGATCACGTTGCCGTAGCTGACGGAGGTGGAATTGGTGATCTCCGGCAGCGATGGCGCACGGAAGCCGCGCGATGCCGTGCCGCGCACCAGCAGCCACGGCGCGGCCTGCCAGCGCACGCTGGCCTTGGGCGAGAACGCGCTGCCGAAATCGTCGTAGTGGTCGCCTCGGCCGGCGAGGTTCACGGCGATATCCTTCGCCACCGGCACGTTCAGCTCGGCGAACAGCGCAGCCACGTCGCGCTCGCCCCGGATGATGTTGATCGCCGGGCGTAGCTCGGTGCCGGACAGCACCGCCGTCGAGGTGTTCGAATCCATCTCTTCGCGGCGCCACTGCGCGCCGGCCGCGAAGCCCACCGCGCCAGCCGGCAACTGCCACAGTTCGCGCGTGGCGGAGAAGTCCACCGTGGTCAGTTTCGCCTCGGCCGGACGCAACGTGGACAGGCGCAGCCGGTTGCGCACCGCTTCGCTGTTGCTGGCCTGGTTAACGAAATCGTAGCTGCCGTCGGCCAGCACTTTTTCGAACTCGTAGCGGTTGACGAAGTTCTGCACGGTCTCTTCGAGCTTGCTGCCGGAGCGGCCGACCGATGCATCGTATTCCCAGCCCGCCGCCGTGCCCTTCACGCCGGCCAGCACGCGGTAGAAGTCCACGCTGTCCTGCTTCATCCGCGCGCCCAGGTCGAACAGCGTGGCATTGACCGGCAGCGGTGTGGTGCCAGGGTTGTTCGGGTGGCCGACGGGCAGCACCACGTTGATGTTGTCCAGCTGCTGCGTCGCGTTGTTCCAGGCACGCAGGCCGCTGCCCACCGTCAACGGCGCGCCAAAGGTCTGGTCGGCACGCGAGTGGCCGTACAGCAGGTCGGCGTAGGCTTCATGGTTGTCGTCGATCTTCACGGTGCCGCGCAGCGACGCGTGCACGCGTCCGATGCCCGGAATCAGCGTGCGGTACAGCGCCGGGTTATAGGCCAGTACCTGGCCCGTGCGGCCCGGCGTGATCTCGCTGTAGGGCTGCAGCGCCAGCGGGCCCTGCACGCCGCCCAGCAGTTGCGTCGGGCTGCCGTTCACGTAGTTGGTCGGCACCCAGGCCAGCGTGCCACTCGGGTTGCCGCGCCAGTCGCTTTCCTTCATCCAGTGCACGTCCGTCTGGTTCAGCGTGTCGCGCCACTGGCCATCGACCGAAAACACCACGCTCCAGCCATCGGTATCGAGCGAGCCCACGCCCGTCTGCAGTGCCACGCTCTTTTCACGCTGGCCGGTGCCTTCGGTGGAGCCGCCGTATTGCGCGGTGATCTCGGTGCCCTGGAACTCCTTGTAGAGGATGATGTTGACCACGCCGGCCACGGCATCGGAGCCGTACACGGACGAAGTGCCATCCTTCAGCACCTCGATGCGCTGCACGGCCGCCATCGGCAGGCTGTTCAGGTCCACGAACACTTCCTGCAGGTCCTGTGCCGTGGCGTACGGGCTGACGCGCTTGCCGTTGACAAGGATCAGCGTGTTTTTCTGGCCGATGCCGCGCAGCGACAGGCCCGCGGTACCGGCCGAGAAGCTGCCGGTGTACTGCTCGTTGTAGCTGTTGCCGCTGTTGGCGGAGATCGAGCGGATGACGTCGGCGATGCTGGCCTTGCCGGTCGCCGCGATCTCCTTCGCGCCGATCACCTGCACGGCGCTGGCGCCTTCCTTCTGCGTGGTACGGATGTTGGAACCTGTGACGACGACCCGTTCGAGTTCCTGCGCCGCAGTGGCCGTGGTGGCAAAAGCGGCGGCAAGCGCCAGGGTGATGCGAAGTGGTTTGAGCATGGTTTCCTCTTGGTGGGAATGACCCTTTTCGGTTGAAAAAGGGCGAGCGCCGCCATGGCCGGCGGGGTAGGCCGGAGCCGGTCAGCGGTAACAGCGGAACTGCGGAGGGGATCGCTACAGGCGTGGCACGCGGCGCATGCACCGGGCCATGCAGGTCATGGTCGGTACGTGACGGTTGGCGGCAAAGGGCGGCGTGCGTGGCATGGACGTTAGCGGATCGATAAGTTCAGGCTTGCACTATACCGATGCGTCCACTGTGGGTGAACGAAGAAAAACTGGAATGCTTATGCGGAAATGTTGCTCGAAATCCGCTGCCTGCCAAGGCGGTATGCGTGCGAGATGGCGCGCCGGCAGGCAGCGGTTTTCAAAGGCTTCAGAAGCAGTGCTCGGGGGCGGGGAAGCTGCCGTCCTTCACGGCGCCGACATAAGCGGTGAACGCGGCTTCGATGGTCGGCTGGCCGTCCATGAAGTTGCGCACGAAGCGCGCCTTGCGGCCGGGGAAGACGCCCAGCAGGTCGTGCATCACCAGCACCTGGCCGGAGCAGTCGGGGCCAGCGCCGATGCCGATCGTCGGGATCGCCAGCGCTTCGGTCACGGCCTTGCCCACGGTCGACGGCACCGCTTCGAGCAGCACGATCGACGCACCGGCGGCCTGCAGTTTCAATGCATCGGCCTTCAGCGCCTCGGCGCCTTCCAGTGTCTTGCCCTGCACCTTGTAGCCGCCCAGCTGGTGGACGAACTGCGGCGTCAGCCCGATGTGGGCGCACACCGGCACGCCGCGCTCGACGAGGAAGCGCACCGTGTCGGCCAGCCAGCCGGCGCCTTCGATCTTGACGATGTGCGCGCCGGCCTGCATCAGCTGCACGCAGCTTGCCAGGGCCTGTTCCGGCGTGCCGTAGCTGCCGAAGGGCAGGTCGGCCATGATCATCGCGGACTTGGCGCCGCGCGCCACGGCGGCCGTGTGGTAGGCCACTTCCTGCACGGTGACGGGCAGCGTGGACGTGTGGCCGTTGCAGACCATGCCCAGCGAATCGCCGATCAGCAGTATCTCGACGCCGCTCTTGTCCATCAGCGCAGCAAAACTGGCGTCGTAGCATGTCAGCATGCTGATCTTCTCGCCGGCGGCGCGCAACGCGGCCAGCGACGGAATCGTGACGGCCTTGCTCGCCACGGCTTTTGCCGGCGCCGGCGTGCCGCCCGGAGCCGGTGCGGGTGCGGGAACGGCACCGGACATTTCTTTACCCTGCAGATAACCAGACATGGAAGTCCCCAAATAAAATCGTTACGGCGCGTATTCTAAACCCCCGCCGCACGACCGTGCAGAAGTGGCTTCATGAGCGGAAGATGAAGTAGACGGCGCCGATGAGGCACAGCCCCGCCCAGATGAAATCGGTCTTGAACGGCTGGTTCATGTAGAGCATGGCGAACGGCACGAACACGGTCAGCGTGATCACTTCCTGCATGATCTTCAGTTGCGCCAGGCTGTACTGGGTGTAGCCGATGCGGTTGGCCGGCACCTGCAGCAGGTATTCGAACAGCGCGATGCCCCAGCTGACGAATGCGGCGATGTACCAGGCCTTGGTGGAAAAATTCTTCAGGTGGCCATACCAGGCCACCGTCATGAACACGTTCGACAGGGTCAGCAGGCCCACGGTCTGCACGATGACGGGAATCTGCATTCGGCTCGTCTCAGCTCAGTGAAGTTGAATTAAATCGTTCGTTTCAATCCAGGCGCTCGATGCGCTGGCCGGCCACGCCGGGCGCGAACGAGGCCGCGCTGCCCAGGCCGGGCAGCGCGGCCTCGGGGGCGATTTCCAGCAGCGGCACCAGTACGAAGGCGCGCTCCGTCATGCGCGGATGCGGCACCGTCAGCGTGGGCGTATCGATGATATTGTCGCCATACAGCAGCAGGTCGAGATCGAGCGTGCGCGGCGCGTTGCGGTAGGGGCGCTCGCGGCCGTGCTCCTGCTCGATCGCGAACAGCGCCGCGAGCAGCGCGTGCGGCGCCAGCGTGGTGTCGATACCGGCCACGGCGTTGATGTAGTCGTCGCCGGAAGAGTCGACCGGCGCGGTGCGGTACAGGCTTGACACCGCCGTGACGGCGATGCCGGGCACGCGCCGCAGCCGTGCCACGGCATCGAGCGCATTGGCGCGCGCGTCGCCCAGGTTGGCGCCGATGGCGACGAATGCCTGCACGGCCTGCATCTAGTCGATCGACGGCGTGGAAGGTGCGTCCGCCGGTCCGCCTTCGTCGCCGCGCTTGCGGCGCGGGCCGCGCCGGCGGCGCTTCGCGGCCGGTTCGGGCATGGCGTCATGCTCGCTTTCGGCTTCGCTATCGGCATGCGCTTCCTCGCCTTCGAAAGCGCCGTCGTTATCGAGGTGTCCGGTTGCGTCGTCCTCGCCGGCAGGGCTGTCGCGGTGTGGCGGCCGCTTGCGCTTGGCGCCGCTCGACAGGGCCGACACCATCTCGGCGCGGGCGAATTCGTCGGCTTCGTAGAACGCGGTCCACCAGTCGCCCAGTTCCCGCTCGACTTCGCCGGACGAGCAGCGCAGCAGCAGGAAGTCGTAGCCGGCGCGGAAGCGCACATGCTCCAGCAGCTTGTACGGGTTCTTGCCGTTGCGGCGCTCGAAGCGCGGCTGCATGGCCCAGATGTCGCGCATGTCGGAACCGATCTTGCGCTGCAGCGCCAGCTTCTCGGTCTGCGATTCCAGCACCTCGTCGGCCGCCATGTGCAGCGCCGGGATCGCCGCTTCGCCGGCCGCCTGGTAGGCGTTCCACTTTTCCAGCACCTGGTGCCACAGCAGCGATGCGAACAGGAAGCCCGGCGAGACGGTCTTGCCCGAGGCGATGCGCTTGTCGGTCGCTTCCAGTGCCAGCGTCACGAAACGGAAGCCCAGCGGCTGCTCGAGCACCACGTCCAGCAGCGGCAGCAGGCCATGGTGCAGGCCGGCCTTGCGCAGCTGCAGCAGGCAGGCCAGGGCGCTGCCGCTCATCAGCAGTTTCAGCATCTCGTCGAACACGCGCGCGGCCGGCACGTTGTTGATCAGCGGCGCCATCACGGCAATCGGCGCGGCGGTGACCGGTTCGATCTCGAAGCGCAGCTTGGCGGCGAAGCGCACCACGCGCAGCATGCGCACCGGGTCTTCGCGGTAACGCGCCTCGGGCTGGCCGATGATGCGCAGCAGCTTGGCGCGCATGTCGCGCATGCCGCCGTGGTAGTCGAGCACCTGCTGGGTGGCCGGGTTGTAGTACATCGCGTTGATCGTGAAATCGCGCCGCTCCGCGTCCTCGGACTGGCTGCCGAAGGTGTTATCGCGCAGCACGCGGCCGTGTTCGTCCTTCGGCGCGTGGTCGGTGGCGGTGCCGCGGAAGGTAGTCACTTCCAGCAGGTCCTGGCCGAACATCACGTGCACGATCTGGAAGCGGCGGCCGATGATGAAGGCGCGGCGGAACAGGCGCTTGACCTGCTCCGGCGTGGCGTTGGTGGCGATGTCGAAGTCTTTCGGCTTCACGCCAAGCAGCAGGTCGCGCACGGCGCCGCCCACCACGAAGGCCTCGAAGCCGGCTTCCTGCAGCGAAGAGGTCACGCGCACCGCATTGGACGACACCAGTTTCGGGTCGATGCCGTGCTGGTCCGGCCCGAGGATTTCGGGTTCGCTGTTATTGGGGGCATCCTTGACGCCCAGGAACTTGCGGATGAATTTCTTAATCATTGAATAGATGGAGTAAGGTCCAGCCCTGCTCGTTGGCATGGCGGGTCAGGACGGCATTCGGATTGGTGGCCACCGGGTGCGAGACGATCGACAGCAGCGGCAGGTCGTTGTGCGAGTCGCTGTAGAAATACACGTGGTCGAAGTGCTCGAGCGTTTTCCCCATCTGTTCCAGCCATGCCCTGGTGTGCAGGATCTTGCCCTGGCCCTGCGTGGGTGTGCCGCTCAGGCGGCCGGTAATGCGGCCATCGACGATTTCCGGCATGGCCGCGATCAGGTGATCCACGCCGAACGCTTGCGCGATCGGCGCGGTCACGAAGTGGTTGGTGGCGGTAACGATGGCCACCAGGTCGCCGGCATCGCGGTGCCGCTGCAGCAGCGCGTGCGCCGCCGGCAGGATGTTCGGCTCGATCACCTCGCTCATGAAGCGCTGCTGCAGGCGGGCCAGCTGCTCCGGGTCGAACGTGGCGAGCGTGCCGAGCGCGAATTCGAGGTATTCGACGGGGTCGAGCGTGCCGGCCTGGTACTGGGCATAGAACTCGTCGTTGCGGCGGGCGAACACGGCGGCATCCACGGCGCCCTGGCGGCACAGGAACTGCCCCCACTCATGGTCGGAATCGAGGGGCAGCAGGGTGTGGTCGAGGTCGAACAGGGCCAGGTTCATGGGTTATCGCTTAATCTTTTTCCGCCTGCAGCCACTCGCGCAGCAGCGGCAGGGTGATCGGACGTTGGGTTTCCAGGGAATATTGGTCGAGCGAGTCCAGCATCGAGGACAGCGAGCGCATGTCGCGCCTGAAATGGGACAGCAAATAGGGTAACACGCCCGGCGACAGCGTCAAGCCGCGGCTGGCCGCGGCCTGCGACAGGGCGGCCACCTTTTCGTCGTCGGAAAGGCCGTGCAGCTGGTAGATCAGGCCCCAGCCCATGCGCGTGCGCAGGTCTTCGCGCACCGGCAGCACGGCCGGCGCCACGGCGCCGCTGCACACCATGTACGCATCGTTGGCGCGGATTTCGTTGAACAGCGCGAACGCGTCGATCTGGGCCACCGGCGACAGCTTTTCGCAATCGTCGAGCAGGTACAGGTCGATCTCGGGCGAGTAGACGAATTCCGATTCGATCGAGAACGGCGAAATGTAGCGGGCACGGTCGGTGGCAGCCAGGGCTTTCAGCAGGTGCGTCTTGCCGGCGCCGACTTCGCCCCACAGGTAGGCGAAATGCTCGCGCGAGCTGCGGCAGGCGAACTGGCGCATCAGCGCTGCCACCTCGGCATTGCCCCCCACCTCGAACGATTCGAGTGTGTGGACCGGCTCGGCCCCGAGGTCCAGCACCAGCTGTTTCATGGCTGCCGTCCCGGATTGCTGGTCATTTGAATAATGTTTTCCCTTGTCACACCGTGCATTATATAAGTGCCGGCCGTGAAGACCGGCGCGGCGAACGGTCCGCGCCATGCCGCCGCCCGCGGTACCGTTTGTGCTTGTCGTGCGGTCAGGGGGAGGGGCATGAAGGCGAAATATGGGGAATCGGCAGGGACGTTTTGTTAAAATAGCGGTCTTGCCGGCAAAAATGCCGCAAAACCCTTCTACGCTTCCCATCTATTTTACCGCCTCCGCCGCGAATTACACCATGAGCCAACCTTCCAACGTATCCCTGTCCTACCGTGACGCCGGCGTCGACATCGACGCAGGTGATGCCTTAGTCGAAGCCATCAAGCCGTTCGCCAAGCGCACCCTGCGCGAAGGCGTGATGGGCGGCATCGGCGGTTTCGGCGCGCTGTTCGAGATCAGCAAGAAGTTCAAGGAGCCGGTACTGGTCTCCGGCACGGACGGCGTGGGCACGAAACTGAAGCTGGCTTTCGAGCTGAACCGCCACGACACGGTGGGCATCGACCTGGTGGCCATGAGCGTCAACGACATCCTGGTGCAGGGTGCCGAGCCGCTGTTCTTCCTCGACTATTTCGCCTGCGGCAAGCTGGACGTGGCCATCGCGACCGACGTCATCAAGGGTATCGCGCAGGGCTGCGAGCAGGCCGGCTGCGCGCTGATCGGCGGTGAAACGGCCGAAATGCCGAGCATGTACCCGGCCGGCGAATACGACCTGGCCGGTTTCGCCGTGGGCGCGGTGGAAAAATCGCAGCTGATCGACGGCACCAAGATCGCCCCGGGCGACGTGGTGCTGGGCCTGGCCTCGTCCGGCGCGCACTCGAACGGTTACTCGCTGGTGCGCAAGATCATCGAAGTGGCCAAGCCGGACCTGGACGCCGACTTCCACGGCCGCAAGCTGGCCGACGTGCTGATGGCGCCGACCCGCATCTATGTCAAGCCTCTGCTGGCGCTGATGGAATCGATGGAAGTGAAGGGCCTGGTGCACATCACCGGCGGTGGCCTGGTCGAAAACATCCCGCGCGTGCTGCAGGATCACCTGACCGCCGAACTCGATGGCAAATCGTGGACGATGCCGCCGCTGTTCCAGTGGCTGCAGCAGCACGGCGGCGTGGCCGACGCCGAAATGCACCGCGTGTTCAACTGCGGCATCGGCATGACCGTGATCGTCTCCGCCGACAACGCCGATGCCGCGATCGCCCAGCTGACCGCCGCCGGCGAGACCGTGTCGCGCATCGGCACGATCCGCGCCCGCGCCGAGGGCGAGCACCAGACGATCGTGGTGTAACACATGGATGACTGCCTGCCGGAAGCGCGCATCGTCGCCTTTTTGCAGGCGGAGCTGCCTGAACTGCTGGGTATCTGGCTGTTCGGCAGCCAGGCGAATGGCCACGCCAATGCGCAAAGCGATGTCGATCTTGCGGTCCTGATCGCAGGCAAAATCGATACTTTGAAGTTGTGGGACGTTGGCCAGCGCCTGGCCGCCATAGCGGGCCGCGAAGTCGATCTGCTGGATTTGCGTGCTGCATCCACGATCATGCAATACCAGGTGATCATGGAGGGGCGGCGGCTGTGGCAGAAGGATGCGCAGGCACTCCTGTACGAAAGC
>DASVVD010001115.1:0-13962 GCA_036386715.1 Pseudoduganella sp. | reverse complement strand
GATGTCGGCCTGCTGGAACAGTTCCAGGGGGCCCAGGTGGGTGGAGATCTGCATGGTTTTCCTTTGTCAGTTGATCTTGAAGACGATGTTCCCGGCCAGCAGGTAGCTGCTGCCGCCCAGGTCCGGCAGTTTCGGGAACGGCGCGGCGCGCCGTATCGCTTCCCGTGCCGCTTCATCCAGTACCTCGTTGCCGGACGACTGGATGTCCACGCCGAGCAATGCGCCCTGCGGGCTCAGGGTCAATTTGTAGCCCACCTTGCCCTGCTGGCGCCGCAGCTTCGCTTCGCGCGGGTACTCGGTGCTGCCGTTGATCCGGGCGTACACCTGGTTCACGTAGTCGGTCGGGATGCCCTCGGTGCTGATCTGCGTGTTTGTCGGCCTAGCGGGCGGTGCCGGCGGTGCCGGGGCAGGCTCGGGTGCCTGGGCCACCGGTACCGGCGGCGTCACCGGGCCGATGGGAGCGCTTTGCTGCGGCGGCGCGGGCGGCGTGTAGGTCTCGGCCCGTTCCGGTGCCGCGGCCACGGTCTTCGGCACCGGCAGCGGCGCCGGCGTGGGCCGCGCAGCGGTCAGTTCCTTGGGCCTCAAAGGTTCCGGCTCGGGCGGCGGCGGCGGCGGTTTCAACGCTTCGGGCTGCAGGCGGATCAGTTCCACCACCGGTGCCGGCGCGGGCGGGGCCCCGGTGGTGCCGGACAGCGCCCACACGGCCAGCAGCGCCGCGCCGTGCAACACCACCGAGCCGGCCACGCCGCGCCCGCGCAACCAGCCGCCACGGCTGTCGGCCACGACGCCGGGCGATACGCCCGCCAGGGCGCCGCCCTGCAATGCCGGCCGCACGGGCCGCGGCGCGCGGTGATGGTCCGTGCTGGACAAGGTGCCAGAGGACAAGGTGGCAGTGGACATGGCTTTTCTCCTTTCAGTCGAACAGGTCGGGCTCTTCGCGCGTGATCACGTCCCACAGCGGCTGGAAGCTGAACCAGCCGCCTGCCTCGGAGCCGATCTGGCCGGCCGTGTGCAGCGCCACGTCATGCGGAATCGGCTTGGTGATGCCGGCGGCCTCGGAAAGCAGCTGCGCCTGCGCCGCGTTCTCGAACGCGATGTAGCGCCACACGGCCGACTCCACCGTGTGCCCCACCGTGAGCAGGCCGTGGTTCTGCAGGATCACGGCTTTGCGCGGGCCCAGCGTTTCGGCGATACGCTGGCCTTCGCTGGCATCGAGCACCACGCCGGAAAAGTCGGAAAAGATCGCGTGGTCCTGGTAGAACGAGCAGGCATCCTGCGTCAGCGGCTCCAGCAGCCGGCCCTGGGCGGCGAACGCCTTGCCCCACAGACCGTGCGAATGGGCGGCGGCGATCACGTCCGGCCGGGCCTTGTGCAGTTCCGAATGGATCGCGAACGCGGCGCGGTTGAGCAGGCCGTCGCCTTCGACCACCTTACCGTCGTGGCTGACCAGCAGCAGGTCGGAGACGCGCACGTGGCCGAAATACACGCCGGCCGGATTGACCCAGAAATGGTCGGGGAATTCCGGATCGCGCGCGGTGATGTGCCCGGCGCCGCCCATGTCGAAGCCGTAGCGGGCGAACAGGCGGAACGACACGGCCAGCCGCTCCTTGCGGTACTGGCGTTCCAGTTCCACGGTGGGCTGCGGCGGCGGCACGGCGAAGATGATGTTGCCGGCCTCGTCGCGCGGGGCGTTGTAGATGGCTGGCCGCGGATACGGCGCATTGCCGGCCCGGCCGACCTGGCGCAGGTGGGGCCGCGACAGCGGTGCGGAATGCAGGGGTGCGGGACTGCTCATGGGTTTTCCTTTAGTGTTAGTAGCCGCGGGACGTGTCGACGATGTCGGCCAGCGGGCGGCCGCTGCGGAAGCGGTCCAGGTTGGCCAGGAACTTGTCGATCAGCGCCGGCACGATGCGGTCGGAACTGGGCGAGATGTGTGGCGAAAGGCGTACTTTCGGGTGACCGTAGAACGGATGGCCGGCCGGCAGCGGCTCCGGGTCGGTCACGTCCAGCGTGGCCAGCGCGACCCTGCCCTCGCCGAGCGCCGCGTGCAGGGCATCGTGGTCGACCAGGTTGCCGCGGGCGATATTGATCAGGTGCAGGCCGGGTTTCGCATGCCTGAGCGTGGCGGCATTGATCGCGTGCCGTGTGGCCGCGGTCGACGGTGCGGCCAGCACCAGGTGGTCCGAGCGCTCCAGCAGTTCCTCGATCGAGCCCACCGCTTCGACGCCCGGCACGTCGAACGGCGCATCGGAGCGCCGCACCGCCAGCACGCGCAGGCCCAGCGCCACGGCGCGGCGCGCCACTTCCTGGCCGATCGAGCCGAAGCCGTACAGCCCCAGCGTGCTGCCGTGCACCACCGACAGCTCGATGCGCCGCCAGTCGGCGGCCTGCGACAGCCAGATCTCCGGGATCCGCTTGGCCGCGCTGAAGATCGCCGCCAGCACATATTCCGCGATGGCGACCGAGGCGGTGCCGCGCGCCGACGTGACCACCGGTCCGTCGAACAGCCAGTCCGGGTAATAATCGATGCCCACCGACGCCAGCTGCACCCAGCGCACCGACGCCCAGTTCGGCGGCGGCGGCGCCCCCTTCAGCGACTGCCCTCGCGGTGCCGGCAGGGCGAACAGCACGTCCGCCTCGGGCAACTCGTGCAGCGGGCCGGGCGGCACATCGCGCACGGCCAGCCCGGCGCGCTCCGACAGCACCGCGTTGATGGCCGGGCCGAACTGGCTGGCGATGACCAGTTCACCCGTCAAATCGCCGGTCAACTCGCTGGTCGATTCGCTTTTCACTTCGCTCGTTACTTCGCTTGCCACTACACCATGCTCGCTCATCGCCGCTCCTTATGCCGCCAGCCGGGATTGTTCCGCCTCGCGCGCGGCAACGGCCTCGCGCACCAGCGGGATCAGCTCGCGGCCATACTGCAGCGCGTCCTCGATCGGGTCGAAGCCGCGGATCAGGAACGTGGTCACGCCCAGCTCCCAGTACTTCAGCAGCGCGTCGCGCACCTGTTCCGGCGTGCCCACCAGGCCGGTCGAGTTGCCGGCCGCGTTGGTCAGCGCGGCAATGCCGGTCCACAGGCGCTCGTCGACCACCTTGCCCTGCGCCGCTGTTTCCAGCAGGCGCTGCGAGCCGGCGTTGGCCGGCTGTTTTGGCCGCGAGTTGTAGAACTTGTTGTGCTGGATCTGCGTCTGCGCCTTGGCCACGATCGCATCCGCCCTAGCCCACGCCGCTTCTTCGGTGGCGGCCAGCACCGGACGCAGCGACAGGCTGAAACGGATCCTGTCGGCTCGGCCATGGCGCGCCGCGGCAGCGCGCACCTTGGCGATGGTCTCGGCCACCTGGGCCAGCGATTCGCCCCACAGCGCATACACGTCGGCATGCTTGCCGGCCACCTCGATCGCCGCGTCCGACGAGCCGCCGAAGTAGATCGGCAGGTGCTGTCCTTGCACCGGGCGCACGCCGGCGTTCTGGCCGACGTGGCGGTAATGCGTGCCCTCATGGTTCCAGGCGCCGTCGGAGGTCCAGGTCTTGCGGACCACGTCCAGGAACTCGTCGCTGCGCGCATAGCGTTCATCATGCGTCAGGAAATCGCCGTCGCGCTGCTGCTCGGTGTCGTCGCCACCGCTGATGATGTGCACTGCCAGGCGGCCATCGGAGAACTGGTCGAGCGTGGCCAGCTGGCGCGCCGCCAGCGTGGGCGCCACGAAGCCGGGCCGGTGCGCCAGCAGGATGCCCAGCTTCTGCGTTTCGTGGGCGATATAGGACGCCACCTGGAAGCCGTCCACCGAGCCGCTGCTGTGCGCCACCAGCACGCGGTCGAAGCCGGCGTATTCGTGGGCGCGGGCCACCGCGCCGAGGTAGCTCTTGTTGACGACGGGGCCGCTGGCCAGGATGGTTTCGGTCACTTCCTGGGTGGCGGAAAAGCCGATGAATTCGATGCTCATGGTGGATCCCTTTACAGTTTGGAGGAGGATGGTGCGCCGGCCAGCGCGGCGAATGCGGCCTTGCCAGCGCCGGCAAGGATGGTGTCGTTCTGCGGCGTGTGGATACGGCTGCACAGCACGTCGCGGTAATGGCGTTCCAGCGGATTGCTGCGGGTGAGCGCCGGGTTGCCGATCAGTTCCAGTGCCTTCTCGACGACGGCGATGGCCTGGTTCGTCGCCAGGTACTTGACGCGGAACGCATCGGCCGCGGCGATGCCGCCACTGGCCGCCGTGTCGATCAGTACGCGGTTCGAGAACAGCCACGTATCGACCTGGCCCAGCGCTTCCTGGAAGCGCGGCAGGCTGGCCAGCGGCGCGCCCAGGTTGGCCGGCACGCGCTCCTGCAGCCACTGCGCCAGCCAGTCGCGGGCATTGCGGGCCACCGCGTCGTACAGTGCCGCCAGCAGCACCGACATCCACAGCAGCAGCGCCGGATCGAGCTCCTGGGTAGTGCCGGCCGGCGCCACGTCGACCGCGTGCTCGAGCGGCACCAGCACGTCGTCGAACACCACTTCGTGGCTGCCGGTGGCGCGCATGCCCAGGTGGTCCCAGTTCTCGATCACGCGGATGCCCGGCGTGTCGCGGTGCACCAGCCAGCTGCCGACCAGCGGCGTGGCGTGGTCGCTGCGGGCCCACACGGCCAGCCACGTCAGGCGGGGAATGCCGGTCGAATAGATCTTGCGGCCGCTGATGCGCCACCCTTCCGGCGTGCGGCGCGCCACGGTGCCGGGCAGGCCGCCGCGGGCCGGCGTGCCCAGTTCCGGTTCCACGCGCAGCGCATTGACCAGCGCGCCGTTGGCCACGGTATCCTGCGCCACCAGTTCCAGCAGGTGCCGTGGCCAGCGCCTGGCGTGCTTCGCCGAGGCGTGGTGCAGGTAGGTCATCGTCAGCACCAGCGCCGTGGACGGTTCGCCGCGCGCCACGGCGGCGATCACCCGGGCCGCCTGCGCCAGCGTGGCGCAGGCGCCTCCCAGCGCTCGCGGCACCGTGAGGCCGGTGAGGCCGAGTTCCTGCAGGCGTTCGAAATTGGCATGCGGGAAGGTGCCGTCGCGGTCATGCCGGGCGGCGGTGGCGGCGAACTCGCCGCTCAGTTGCGCCAGCAACGCCGCGAATTCGGGGCTGTCGAGGTCATGCTGCGGACCGGCCGCTTGCGGCAGGCGAAGGACGGAAGGTGCCATGGTCAGTTGTGTGCGTAGTGTGGTTCGGGATTGGCGCGGGCATCGACAGGCGTTGCAAGCGGATTGTGGAGAGCTTCGTCAAGCGGGTTGTCAAGGGAGCTGTCAAGCGGGTTGTCAAGCGGGCTGTCAAGCGGGTTGTCGACATCCACGCCCAGCAGTTGCAGCAGGCGCGAGCGCAGCTGCTGGAATTCATGGCGCTCGGCGCTGCGCGGGCGCGGCTCGCGCACCGCGATATCGGCGACGAACCGGCCCTGCTCGAGCACCAGCACGCGGTCGGCCAGCAGGATCGCCTCGTCCACGTCGTGCGTAACGAGCAGCACCGCCGGGCGGTGGCGGGTCCACAACTGCAGGATCAGCCGGTGCATCTTGATGCGCGTGAGGGCGTCCAGCGCGGCGAACGGTTCGTCGAGCAGCAGCAGTTGCGGCTCGCGCACCAGGGCCCGGGCCAGCGCCACGCGCTGCGCCTCGCCGCCGGACAGCGTGGCCGGCCAGGCGTTCTCGCGGTGCGCCAGCCCCACTTCGGCCAGCGCGGCGCGGGCCCGCTCGCGCGGCTGCGCAACGTCCAGGCCCAGCGTCACGTTGCGCCAGGCGCGCTTCCACGGCATCAGGCGCGGCTCCTGGAAAGCGGCCGCCAGGGCCTTCGGTACCTGCAGCGAGCCGGACGTGATGCCGTCCAGTCCCGCCAGGGTGCGCAGCAGCGTGGTCTTGCCGCAACCGCTGCGGCCCAGCAGCGCGACGAACTCGCCGGCGCGGATTTCCAGGTCGAGCCCGTCGAGGATCAGGTTCTTGCCGAAGCGCTTGGTCACGGCGCCGGCACGCACGGTCACGTTGGCGGCCTGCTGGTTCGGGGCTGGTTGCGGTTGCGCCTGTGCCGGCGCGGGCGGCGGCTGGCGGCGCACGGCGCCGGTCAGGTTCAGTGGCAGGGTCTGCATGCTTACTCCTTGATGAAAGACGGACGCCAGGCCAGCGCGTAGTGTTCGATGCCGCGCACCAGCGCATCGGTGGCGAGCCCCAGCAGGCTGTAGATGATCAGGCAGACCACGATCACGTCGGTGCGCATGAAATCGCGGGCGTTGTTGATCAGGTAGCCCAGGCCGGCGGTGGCGTTGATCTGTTCCACGGCCACCAGCGACAGCCAGGCCACGCCCAGCGAATAGCGCAGGCCGACTAGGAACGACGGCAGCGCGCCGGGCAGGATCACGTGGACGATCATCTCGGGATACGACAAGCCGAACAGGCGCGCCGCCTCGACCAGCTTCGCATCGATGCCGCGGATGCCGCTGTACAGCGTGAGGTACATGGGGAACGTGGTGGCGAACGCGATCAGGGCGATCTTGGTGAATTCGCCGATGCCGAACCACAGGATGAACAGCGGCACCAGGCCGAGGAACGGCAGCGTGCGCACCATCTGCATCGTCGAATCGACGGCCACTTCGCCGTTGCGCGACAGGCCGGCCACCAGCGCCAGCGAGGTGCCGAGGGTCAGCGACACGGCCAGCCCGGTGAGCACGCGCTGCAGCGACACCAGCACGTTGCCGAAGATCTCGCCCGACGCGACCAGCTCGCCCAGCGTGACGAAGATCTGCGACGGCGCCGCCAGGATCCGCTCGGGCAGCACGCCGGTGCGCGACGCCGCTTCCCACAACAGCAGCAGCACCAGGGGCCCCGCCGCGCGCTTCAACACATGGTTCATCTTCCCTCCTTGCCAGGCCAGGATCGGCCGTTGAACCAAGTATAGGGAGACGAAGATTATGTTAAAACTAATTGTTTAGCACAAGGATATATGAAATTTGAGAATAATCTTCAGCGCATGTGGATGCACGTTTTCGTCGCCGGCAGAGGTGCGCCCGCCTGATGTGGGGCCGTGCCTCACATACCGTACAACACCAGCTGCCGGCCGTGCCGCCGCCAGGTACCGCTGAGGGAAACGATGCCCGCATGCGCAAAACCGGCCGCCTGATAGGGAACGGCGCCGAATTCCAGCTCCCTGCTCAGCGCCGCCCCGACGCTGCCGACGGCCCGCTGCCGGGCCGCGCCGAGCACCTTCACGCCTTGCCGCTCGAGGCGGCCAACCACCGCATTGCCGGCGGTCGACAGCGCCGCCTTGCCGATGTTCTCGCCGGCGCCGACACGGCGGGCGAACGACAGCGCGTCCGCCGCGTAGGGCGACTTCGGCAGCACGCCGCCGGCGGCGGCAAAGGCGGCGTCCTGGATCTTCTTGCCTTTGCCCAGCGCCACTGCCGCGTCGAAAGCGGCTTTCGCCGCCGGGCCGCCGGGCAACTGCTCGCGCGCGGTCGCGAGTGCCGCTTCACCGAGGCTCTTGCCACGGGCGAGGTTGACGCCCATGTCGAACGCCGCCTGGGCAACGGCGCCACCGGGCACGGCGCTGCGGGCTGCCGCCAGGATCGCCTTGGTGATCGGCTGGCCGGCCGCCAGCGCCGAGGCAGCACCCAGCGCCGCCGCCACGCCGTTGCCGATGCCGGGTACCAGGGGCGCCACCATGGCGGCGAACTTCATGCGCTCCCGCACGTCCGCGATACCGCTCTTGGCCGCCACCTGCGCCGCGCGCAGGACGTTCTCGCCACGCAGGGCACCGCGCAAGGTCTGCAGGGCAAAGCGGGAAAAGGGATCGGTCGTCAGCGCACGCACGGTATTTTGCAGCGACTTGGGCAACAGCGGCAGCACCAGGCCCGCCAGGTCGCCGCGCACCGCCTTGAAGGCCACGTCGGCGATCTTGCCGAGAGGCACGGATCGGGCCACCTTGCCGACCGCCTTCGCCGCACCGCTGGCGGCGCGGCCCACGCGCTTGACCAGCTTGCCCAGGAACAGGTCCAGGTCCTCCTCGTCCTCCATGGCGAACAGCTCGGCGACCAGCTCCAGCGCTTCCTCCTCGTCCAGGGGGCCGGCGCCGCCGCGCGGCGCGAACGGCATGATCTCAAAAACGCCGGCGCAGGCCGGGCAACTGCAGTGTTCTCGATGCATATCGACCTCCGGTTCGGTGCGCAAGGCCGGGAGGCACTGCCCACGTCCTCTCTATTGCAAGCGCCGTGCCAGCGGCTGATGCGCAATACGGGAGGGCATGCGGGCAAGCGACGAAGGCGGCTTCGTCGTGTCGGGAAATGGACTACCTGCCGCGAAACCGCTTTCGCCGGACCATGGGGAACGGCCAGGGAGCCGTCATGCCGGCGCCCGGCAGGCCCGCCGGGCACATCATCCTTCAGCGTTGCCGCACGGCGATGCCGGCCAAGGGTCCCGGTCTACGATTTCGCGTGCACGGCGCCGCTGCCGAACGCCTGTTCCACCGTTGCGGCGAAATGATCGATGGCGTGCTGCACCGGTCCGGCCAGGTGCGGCTGGATCAGCCAGATATCGAGCACGGGTTTGAAATCGGCCACCGGCACCACGTCGAGTGCGTCGAGGTGGCGGCTGCGTTCCAGGATCGGCCGTGGCATCAGGCCCAGCCCGACACCGCTGGCGACCAGGCCGAGCTGCAGGTCGGCGCCGAAGGTTTCCAGGTTGATGCGGAACGACAGGCCCTGCTCTGCCAGCGCCCGCGCCAGGCCGGCGCGGAAGCCGCAGCCGTCGGGATTGAGCACCCAGCCGTGCTCGAAAATGTCGCGCAGCCTGTACGAGCGCCGCGGCAGCGCGCCCTTCTTCGCCACCACCACCAGTTCGATGCGGCCCAGCGTGCGCCCGGCCAGCCCGTCCGGCAAGACCTTGGTTGCCGGGAACAGGCCGACGGCCGCATCGAGCTCGCCGTTGGCGACCCGCTCGACCAGCTGGGCGCCCCAGCCGGACGCCACCTCGGTGTGCAGCCCCGGGAACGCGCCGTTCAGGCCCTGCAGCGCGTCGAGCAGCACCACGTCGCCGATGGTCTGGATCACGCCGACGCGGAACACGCCGGTGGGCGACTGGTCGTGCTGCACCAGGTCGCGCAGCCGGTCCACTTCGAGCAGCACGCGGGCGCACTGCTCGAACACCTTGCGGCCCACCGGGCTGGCGCGCGGCGGCTTGACGCTGCGGTCCAGCAGGCCCACGCCCAGCTCCTGCTCGAAGTTCTGCACCCGGCGCGTGATGGCCGACTGCGTCAGCCCCAGCGCCTCGGCGGCAGCGCTGACCGACTGGTTGCGCACCACGGCGACGAAGGCGGCGATATCGTCTATTTTCATGAAGGTGTCGATCTGGCTGTCCGAAAAAACAGCCATCTTACCTTCGCCTCCCCGGTCGCGTAACATTATTGTCCTCCTAGAACTTGTAGCTGGCGCGGGCGTAATAGTACCCGCCGTTGAAGCCGATCTGCGCCGACTGGTTGTTGAACCGGTAGACGCCCAGGTAGCGCGTTTCCACCGGCACTTCGGTCGGGGTTTCGTCGAACAGATTCTGCGCGCCCAGCGCCACCTGCCAGCGTGGCGTGGCCTGCCAGCGCACTTCCAGGTCCGTCAGCGTCTTCGGCGCGTTTTCCACGTGCTGGAACACGGTGGTCGAATAGGTGTTCGGTCCCTTGTACAGGGTCGCTTCGGTCGACGTCTTGCCGTAGCGCGTCGCATGCAGGCTGGCGCTCCACACGCCGCGCGTCCACACGCCGCCGACGATCAGCTTGTTTTTCGGCGACGAGCTGGTGAGGTAGCTGACCTGCTGCGCATTGAGCAGCGCGTTGCCATTGGCGTCGCTGGCGATCCGCTCCACCTTGGTGTTGTTGACGTTGGCGGCGGCATCCCAGTCGATCCGCCCGCCCCCGCCCAGCGGCGTGGTGTAGTTGAGCACGAAGTCGATGCCCTGGGTGCGGGTGTCGACACCGTTGGCGAAGTAGCTGGCGCTGACCGACGCCAGGCCGGTCGGCAGCGTGATGCCGGCGGTGCGCAGCGCATCGACCGCCTGCTGGCCCGTGTAGGTGCCGCCCTGGATGATGCGGTCGCGGATGCGGATGCGGTAGGCATCCACCGTCACGTGCAGCTTGTCGACCGGCTCGGCCACGAAGCCGACGTTGATGCTGCGCGACTTCTCCGGCCGCAAAGGCAGCGCGCCCAGGCTGCGGGCGGCCGCCGAGTCGACGGCGAGCTGGCCGCCGGCGGTGGTCGGCGACACCATCAGGCTGGTGTAGTTCTCCTGCGCCAGCGAGGGAGCGCGAAAGCCCGTGCCCACGGTGCCGCGCAGCGCCGCCTTCCTGGTGAACTCGTAGCGGCTGGACAGCTTGGCGTTGGTGGTGCTGCCGGCGTCGCTGTAATGTTCATAGCGGGTGGCCAGCGCCGCTTCCCATTGCGGCGTGAAGCGGGTCGACAGGTCGCTGTAGGCGGCGGCGATGTTGCGCGAATGCTTGCCGGCGCTGATCGCGGACAGCCCGGGCAACGCCTGCGCGCCGCTGCCGTAGGACGATGCCGGGTCGCCCGCCCCCACCTCGTAGGTCTCGCGGCGGTACTCGGCGCCCAGCGCGACCTGCAGTGACGCCGGCAGGAAACCCGTGTCGAACGAACGGGACACGTCGCCGTTCGCCGCCGCGTGGCTGTTGCGGTAGCGCGCCAGGTGGAAACCGGTCGGCGTGGCGCCGGTGGCGGCGAACAGGTCCAGGTTGGCCGATTCCTCCATGCCGATGTTGACGTTGTCGACGCCGTAGCTGACGCTGGTATCCCAGCGCCATCCGTCGACAATGCTGCCGGCACTGCCGCCGCGCGCGCCCGCGACGAAGCTGCCATCGTTTTCATTACTGGTCTCGATCGGGCTGAAACCGTTCGGGTACAGCGCCGGCAGCCGGCTGGGCAGCCGGTAATTCTGTACGCTGGCGCCGTCGCGGTGCGCGGCGGTGCCGAACGCATACAGTTCGGTATCGCCGCCCAGGTCGTAGCCGGCGTTGGCCGCCACCGAGGTGCGCTTGCTGGCCGGGTCGCCCAGCACCCGGTTGGCGTACGTGCCGGTGCGCTCGTCCGGCCCGCTGCGCACGCTGTGCTCGTGGCGGCGGAACTCGGCGGAAAGGTGCAGGAAGCCGTCCGCCCCGAGCGCCAGCCCGGTATCGGCCGCGGCGCCCACCGTCAGGCCGTCGCGCTTGTAGTAGCGACCCGAGTTGGCCGACAGCGTGCCGCCGCTGGACGACGATTTCAGGATCACGTTGATCACGCCGGCGATCGCGTCGGACCCGTACTGGGCGGCGGCGCCATCGCGCAGCACCTCGATATGGTCGACCGCGCTGACGGGAATCAGGTCGATGTCCACCGGTGTCGACCCCTGCTGCGAACCGGGATCGGCCGTGATGTTCGCGGAAGTGTGGCGGCGTTTGCCGTTGACCAGCAACAGCACGTGGTTCGGGCTCAGGCCGCGCAAGGTCAGCGCGCTGGTGAGGTTGGCGGCATCGCCGACCTGGGCCAGCCGGCTGACCGACGGCAGCAGCTTCACCAGGGCGTCGCGCAGGTCCGTTTCGCCGGTACGCTGCAGTTCCTTGGCGCCGATCACGTCGATCGGGCTGAGGCTCTGGCCGGCCGAGCGGGTGCTGTCGCGGGTGCCGGTGACGACCACGTCCTGGATCAAGGCCGCGCCGGCGGCGCTGTTGGTGAGGGCGGCACTGCCGCCAGGGGCCTGCTGCGCCAGGGCGGCGCCGGAAAACGCCAGCGGGGAAAATGCAAGGGTCAGTGCTGCGGCGATGGGCAATTTATTCTTGTTGGACATGCGGAAGGGTTCCTGTCGATTATGGTTGGGGTTTCACGCGAACGGCCACCAGGTCGATCTCGACCAGCGCGCCGGGTGCCGGCAGCGCGGCCACCTGCACCGCGGTGCGCGCCGGCTTGCCCGGTTGCGCCGCGGTGCCGAAGTACTGGCCGAACGCCGCGTTCAGGCCATTGAAATCGAGCTTGTTGTCCAGTTGCGGGTCGCCGACGAGGAAGACGCGCAACTGCGCCACGTCGCCGAACGTCAGGCCCTCGGCGGCCAGTGCGGCCTGCAGCTTGCGCAGCACGGAATGGGTCTGCGCCTGCGTGTTGCCGTAGGCGGCCGGGGTGCCTTTCGGTGCCGCGGCATCGGCCACGTCCGGCAGCACGCCGCTGAAGTACACGGTCTCGGCGCCGGCCGGCACGGTGACGGCCACCGAGATCGGGAAATTCGAGTTCGGGATCGGCGTGCGGCGCACCTGCGCATCGGCGCTGCCGGCAAGCAGGGCCGCGGCAGCGATGGCGGCGATGGCGGCAAGTGGTGCAAGTCGGGTTTTCGTCAGGCTGCGGTTTTTCATCAGGCTCTTTCAGTCGTTGGAATGGATTTCGCAGGCGCGCTGGATGCCGTGCCGGCAACGGCCGCGGCAATCGCTGCCACGGCATGGTGGGCCGACAGCGCGGCACCTTCCTGCCAGGCGCCGATCTGGCTCAGGTATTCGCCGGCGAAGTGCACGCGCCCTTCCGGCCGGTTCAGGCGCACGTACTGGCGCTCCTTGGGGGTGGCCCAGTGCACCCACGGCCCCAGCGAATACGGCACCTTGTGCCAGGCCACGCTGACGGGGTTCTTCAGCAGCGCGCCGCTGCCCGGGTGCACGCGGTCGATCACGGTGCGCGACGATTCGAATTGCGCCTGCAGGGGCTGGCTCGTGAAATCGCGCGCGGCCTGGCCGATGTTGTAGCAGCCCACCAGCACGCCGGTGGGCTTGTGGAAGCCGCCGCTCGGGTACCAGATCAGCGCCGTGGGGTGCTTGACGACGGAAATGCCGCCATAGATATTGCTGCCGCTTTCCCAGAAGCGCTCGGACTGCCAGGCGATCTTGCTGGCCGCGTCGTATTCCACCGAGGCGATGGCTTCCTTCACCTCGGCCGAGAAATTGGTCTCCACTTTCGCCAGCACGGGCAGCGGGAACGTGACGATCGCGAAATCGGCCTCGAGCACCTGCTCCCTGCCGCCCGCACGGTCGCGCACCGTCACGCTGACGCCCTTGCCGGCGCCTTCGCCGCCCCCCTTTCCTGTATTGCGGATCGCGCGCACCTCGGTATTGAGCGTGATGACTTCGGCCAGCCGTTCCGCGAAAGCGGCGGGAATGCGGTCCATGCCGCCCACCGGCTGCAGCATGGTCGGCTGGAAGATCAGCAGCTCGTCGAAGATCAGCGCGCTCCACAGGTCCGGGTCGAGCAGCGCTTCCAGCGGCAGCGGTTCCGGCCGCTCGCCGGCCTGCGCGTCGGCGCCGGGATACACGGTGTAGCCGGAGCGCTCGCTGCCCTTGAACGCCAGGTGGCCGTCGAGATCGCCATAGACCTTGAGGAATTCGACCAGCCTGGAGCGGTCGTCCCGGCTCAGCTCCTGGTCGAGCGCGCCCCGGTCGGCCGCCTTGGCCAGCAGCTCGGAAACCCGGCCGCGCGCATCGTTGACGGCGCGCCGCAGCTGGATCGGCTGGCCGCCCTTGGCGGCATCCGGCAGGAAATAGGCGCTGCGGCTGGAGTTCACCTCCGCTTCGAGTTCGATGCCGAACGCCTTGCAATAGCCGAGGATCGTGCGGTGGTGGCTCGGCAGCCGGGCCGGCCCCGCGTTGAAATAATGGCCGGGGGCGAAATCGGCCACCTGCACGGTGCCGTCGGTCAGTTCGATGCGCGTGCCGTTACGGATGGTCCAGTTCCGGCCGCCGACCCGGTCGCGCGCCTCCAGCACGCGCACCGTATAGCCTGCCTTGCGCAGCTCCCAGGCCGACACCAGCCCGGCGATGCCGGCGCCCAGCACCAGTACGCTGCGGCCATTGCCCGAGCCCGGCGCCAGGCTGAGCGGCGCATTGGTGGCGGCGCCGGCGACATCGATCGCGCCCAGCCCCAGCGTCGTCATCGCCGCGCGCGCCGCCGTATAACCGC
>DASVVD010001114.1:0-5089 GCA_036386715.1 Pseudoduganella sp. | reverse complement strand
CGCGTAACGCCTGGCGCGAGTGGGCCAGATGGGCCGAAGGGGGCAGGGCGCCGTGGTGCGCCAGGCCTTCGAGGATGCCATCGCAGCCGATGCCGGTGGCGATGTACGCGCTGGGGCGGTGCCGCAGCTTCTGCACCAGCGCCGGCTCGGCGGCGCCGACCACGATGCCGGCCAGCCCGGTCTCGAACATCGACAGGTCGTTCAGCGTGTCGCCGGCCACCACGATCGACGACGGGTCGATGCCGGTCGCCTCGGCCAGCCGCAGCAGGGCCGGGCCCTTGCCGACGCCGCGCGGCAGCACGTCGAGGTAGCAGCCGGCGGACATCAGCAGGTCGCAGTCGAGCGCCTCGATGGCGGCGCGCAGCGCGGGCGTCACGTCGGCCTCGCTGGCCACGAAGGAGCAGCGGCGCTCCTGCGGCACGCTCTGGCGGCGCAGCCGCGGAAAGTCGGCCAGCGCCTTCAGCACGGCCTGCGAGCCGGGCCAGCGCGCGGCGATTTCCTGCTGGATGCCGCCGACCGGCTGCAGGTCGGCGCCGTGCACGATGGTGGCGCCCACGTCGGCGATGATGTAGTCGGGCGCCGGGATCGTCGGGTCGCTGAGCAGCGGCAGGATCGATTCGAGGCCGCGGCCGGTCACAAAGGCCAGTTTCGCGCCACGCGGCGCACTGGCGAACAGCTCGCGCACGTGGCGCCGCCCCTCGGCCGAACCGGCCAGCAGTGTGCCGTCGAGATCAGTGGCGAGCAGGAAGCTGCCAGGAGTGATCGAGGTACCGAAGGAGAGGGGGTTATCGGACGGGCTGGTACTGGACGACTGGGGACAAGCTTGCAGAAATGCCATGCGATTCATCCTTGATTAGCGATGCGTCGGGCGCTTAGCAGGTGCGCCAAACTGGATTAGCGTGCGACAGCCAGGATCCTGGCGGACCGTTCGCACAAGCCGATGCAAGGCGCACAGGGTGGCCGTTGCGAGAGGAAGGGAGCGGCTGGGCAAAAAAATGGCGCCGTATCCCGAAGAATGCGGCGCCATTATACTATGTTTTTAACAATACATTTATATAAATGTATTGTGCGCGGCGTCAGCGCGGCGTCGGCCGGGGCAACGGACCGGGTTCGCGGCGTTCCTGGTTGCGTGCCTGGCCTTCGAAACTTTCGTTGGCCGCCTCGCCGCGCAGGGCTTCGGGGTTCGACAGCTTCACGGTCTGCGTCGGGTAGGCGAACTCGATGCCCTCGCGGTTGAAGCGCCGGAACATGTCGAAGTTGATGGCCTGCTGCGTGTCCATGAACACACTGTAGTCCGCCGTCTGCATCGTGTACACCACTTCGAAGTCCAGCGACGACGCGCCGAACGACTTGAAGTGGGCGCGGTCGAATTTCACGTTGTCCTTGCTCGACACGATCTCCTTCAGCATGTCCGGGATCATTTCCAGCTGCTGTTCGGTGACGTCGTAGGTGACACCCACGCTGAACACGATGCGGCGCGTTTCCTGCCGGCGGGTGTTGTGGATGCGGCTCTTCAGCAGGTCGGTGTTCGAGATCACGATTTCCTCGCCGCTCAGGCTGCGGATCCGCGTGGTCTTCAGCCCCACGTACTGCACCGTCCCGGACAGTTCGTCGACGGTGATGAAGTCGCCGACCACGAACGGCTTGTCGAGCAGGATCGAGAGCGACGAGAACAGGTCGCCCAGGATGTTCTGCACGGCCAGCGCCACCGCGATACCGCCGATGCCCAGGCTGGCGACCAGCGTGGTGATGTTGACGCCGAAGTTATCGAGGATCATCAGGATGATGATCAGCCACAGCGCGGCGCGCACCACGAACGTCAGCGCCGCGGTGGACGTGGTCGCCGCCACGTCGGTCGCGCCGCGCTTCTTGCGGTAGAAGTCGATCCAGCCGCGCGCGCCGATGTCGAGCCAGCGGGCGACCTGCAGCAGCAGGATGCCGATCGCGAGGTTGCGCAGCAGCGTTTCCGCCTTGGGCGACAGGTGCAGCCACTGCGAACCCGCATAGATGCCCATGGCGATGATGAAGGCCGCGCTGGTGGTCGACAGCACGCGCACGGCCATGTCGTCGACATGGGTGGCGGTGCGTTCGGCGAAGGCGCCGATGCGGCGCACCAGCGTGCGGTTGACCGCATACAGTGCCAGGCTGACGGCGGCGGCGATGCCGATGGCGATCGCCCAGGTGGAAAGCTCGTTACCCAGCAAAACATAGTCCATGTCTTCTCCTTGTCGGACGGGATGGATGGCAGGGCAGCGCCTGCGCCTGGTAGCACCGCCAGTGCACGATGCGCGGGCGATGCGGGGAGAAGAGGGGAGCCCGATGGCAAGCGGGCGCCCGCCCTTTTGATGCACGGATTCTATTCATGCCGGAGCGACATGTCCGTTAGCGGGCGCACGCTGGGCCGCGATACGGCGTACCTTGCGGCAGGCCGCCGTGCGACTGCTTTCCGCATGCAAAGGTGTGGCAGCGTATTTTTTTCTTGACTACATTGTCGACCGGCAGTCTACCAACTTTCACAATACTCTCAGGGAGTCTTTCGATGAACCAGAACGACAAGGAAGTCGGGCAGGAGAAGGAAATTAAACAAGGCGAGAAAATTGAACAGGACAGGGAAATCGGGCAGGACGTGAAACCGTCGCGCCGCCGTTTCGTGGGCGCGGTGGCATCAGGCATCGCGGCAGCCGGTACGGCCGTTGCCGCCGGTGGCGCGCTGGCGCAGCCGGCGGCATCGGCCGGGCAGGGCTTTGGCCCCAAGCGCAATCCCGATTATCCGAAACCGCCATTCCCGCGCCAGCAGCAGGAGTGGCCGGCACTGGCCGGCAAGATGACGCCGAAGCCCGACCACGGCGAAACGTCCTATCGGGGCAGCGGCCGGCTGGCGGGCCGCAAGGCCCTGATCACCGGCGGCGATTCCGGCATCGGCCGTGCCGCCGCGATCGCGTATGCGCGCGAAGGCGCCGACGTGGCGATCAACTACCTGCCCTTCGAGGAGCCGGATGCGCAGGAGGTCAGGGCGCTGATCGAGAAGGCCGGGCGCAAGGCCGTGCTGCTGCCCGGCGATATCCGCGACGAAGCGTTCTGCAGGAAGCTCGTCGAAGACGCCGCCAAGCAGCTGGGCGGGCTCGATATCCTGGTCAGCAACGCGGCCCGGCAGCAATCGGTCGATTCCATCCTCGACCTGAGTACCGAGCAGTTCGACTGGACCATCAAGACCAACCTGTATGCGAACTTCTGGATCTGCAAGGCAGCCGTGCCGCACATGACGAAAGGCGGCGCGATCATCGTCACCGCTTCGGTGCAGGCCTACGACCCGTCGCCGAACCTGCTCGACTATTCGCAGACCAAGGCCGCGCAGGTGGCGTTCACCAAGTCGCTGGCCAAGCAGCTGGCCGGGAAGAAAATCCGCGTCAATGCCGTCGCGCCTGGTCCGATCTGGACACCGCTGCAGGTGTGCGGCGGGCAGGAGCCGGACGCGCTGGTGAACTTCGGCGCCGATTCGCCGATGAAGCGTCCCGGCCAGCCAGCCGAACTGGCGGCGACCTACGTGACGCTGGCGTCGGACGAATCGAGCTACACCACCGGGCAGGTATACGGGGTGTCGGGAGGCAGCGGCAATCCATGATCCGGGCGGGCCGGGCACGGCAAGTGTTGTGAATTGAGTCAAGGCGCTGGCCGGAGATGGCATTTTATTGGCGTAAATGCCATACTGGCTAGCCAATAACACAACAAATATAGCCATGCCAAAACAGCCGATGTTGCTTTCCCTGCTCTCCCTGCTCGCCGCCACATGTTTCATGGCCGCCCCGGCGCATGCCGGCACGCTGACGATCGACTTCGACAACGTGCCCGGCGCCGACGGCCAGCTCGGCACCGCCGACGACCAGCCCCTCGAGACCCCGGGTTATCCGCGCTGGATTCGCGAAGACTATGCTGCCGTGGGCGTGCACTTCACGCTGGGCAGCGTCACGCGTGGCTCGTTTTTCGACGGCAATGCGTCGAACGCTTTCCTGACCTCGACGCCGCCGGACGCCACCTTCGACATGCCGGTGCATGGCATCAGCATCGACAGCTACTCGCTGTGGAATGCCACGCTGAGCGCCTATGACGTCAATGGCAACCTGCTGGCGACCGACCATATCGAGAGCCAGGGCTGGCAGCGTGCCACGCTGTCCGTTTCGTCCGCCGCACCGATCTACCGCTTCACGGTCCTGCCGGACCAGGAAGGCCGGATCCTGAACCTCGACAACCTGGTGCTGAACGTATCGGCTGTGCCGGAACCTTCGCAATTCGCCATGCTCGCCGGCGGCATGCTGCTGCTTGGCGCCACACTGCGCCGTCGCCGGTAAGGCAGGCGGGCGGCGCTGCGCCGGCAGGCTGGCCAGCAGTGCCAGCCTGCCGGCCGTTCAATATTCCCGGCGGTTCGGCTTGATCTCCTGCAGGATCGTCGTGGAAATCTCCTCGATCGACTTGGTGGTGGACGAGAGCCAGCGGATGCCTTCGCGCTTCATCATCATTTCCGCCTCGTTCACCTCGTAGCGGCAGTTCTCGATCGACGCATACTTGCTGCCGGCACGCCGTTCGTTGCGGATCTCGGTCAGCCGTTCGGCCGTGATCGTCAGGCCGAAGATCTTCGGCTTGTAGTCATACAGTGCCGAGGGCAGCCTGCCGCGCTCGAAATCGTCCGGAATCAACGGGTAGTTGGCCGCCTTGATCCCGTACTGCATCGCCAGGTACAGCGAGGTCGGCGTCTTGCCGGAGCGCGACACGCCGACCAGGATCACGTCGGCCTCGGCCAGGTTCTTGTGCGACTGGCCGTCGTCGTGCGCCAGCGAGAAGTTGATCGCCTCGATGCGGTTGCGGTATTCCTCGCTGTCGACGATATTGTGCGAGCGGCCGATGGTGTGGGTGGATTTCACGCCCAGCTCTTCCTCCAGCGGTGCCACGAAGTTCTGGAACAGGTCCATGTGCAGGCCGCTGCACTGGCGGATCACCGACGACAGTTCGGCCTGCACGAGCGTGCTGAAAATGATTGGGCGCTGGCCGTCGGCAATCGAGGCCTCGTTGATCTTGCGGGCCGCGGCATGCGCCT
>DASVVD010001113.1:0-7921 GCA_036386715.1 Pseudoduganella sp. | reverse complement strand
AGGTAGCGGCCGGCCTTGACGATTTCATCGAACATGATGGCCTCGTTGCCTTATTGTGCCGCCGGCATCAGCTGCGCCGGCGTTTCCTTGTGGCTCGGCTGGGCCGCGGCGTTGGCGCGCAGGGCCATGCGCACGCCGAACACCAGCACCGACAGCACCACGACCATGAAGAACGCGGCCAGGCTGGCGTTGATGTAATCGTTGAAGATCACCTGCCCCATCTGGTCGAGCGACTTGGCCGGGGCCAGCACTTCACCCTTGTCCAGTGCCGCCGAGTACTTGTCGGCATGGGCCAGGAAGCCGATCTTCGGATTGGCATCGAACACCTTCAGCCAGCCGGCATACAGCGTGCAGATCAGCAGCCAGATCGTCGGCACGATCGTTACCCACGCATAGCGGGCGCGCTTCATCTTGAACAGCACCACGGTGGCGAGGATCAGCGCGATACCGGCCAGCATCTGGTTGGCGATGCCGAACAGCGGCCACAGCGTGTTGATGCCGCCCAGCGGATCGACCACGCCCTGGTACAGGAAGTAGCCCCAGGCGGCCACGCACAGGCCGGTGGCCAGCAGGCTGGCGAACACGTTGTTGGTTTCCTTCAGGGCCGGCGCGAATGCACCCAGCAGGTCCTGCAGCATGAAGCGGCCGGCGCGGGTGCCCGCATCCACCGCCGTCAGGATGAACAGCGCTTCGAACAGGATCGCGAAGTGGTACCAGAACGCCATCATCGCCTTGCCGCCGATGACATTGGAGAGGATGTGCGCCATGCCCACCGCCAGCGTCGGTGCGCCGCCGGCGCGCGAGATGATGGTGTGCTCGCCCACGTCCTTGGCGGTCTGCGTGAGCATTTCCGGCGTCACATGGAAGCCCCATTGCGAGATTGCCTGGGCCGCCGATTCGGCGGTGGTGCCGATCAGCGCGGCCGGGCTGTTCATCGCAAAGTAGATGCCCGGTTCGATGGTGGATGCAGCGATCAGCGCCATGATGGCCACGAACGATTCCATCAGCATCGCGCCATAGCCGATGAAGCGGGCGTGCGCTTCATTTTCGATCATCTTCGGCGTGGTGCCGGAGGAAATCAGCGCGTGGAAGCCGGAAACGGCGCCACAGGCGATCGTGATGAACAGGAACGGGAACATGTTGCCGGTCCAGACCGGACCGGTGCCGTCGATGAACTTGGTGACCGACGGCATCTGCAGCATCGGCGCCACGATCACGATGCCCAGTGCCAGCGCCACGATCGTGCCGATCTTCAGGAAGGTCGACAGGTAGTCGCGCGGTGCCAGCAGCAGCCACACCGGCAGCACGGAAGCGATGAAGCCATAGCCGATCAGCATCCAGGTCAGCTCGGTGCCGGTGAACATGAACAGCGGCGCCAGCGCCTCGTGTTCCTGCACGTACTGGCCGCCGACGATGGCCAGCATCAGCAGCACGAAGCCGATGATGGACACTTCGCCGATGCGGCCCACGCGGATATAGCGCGAGTACACGCCCATGAACAGCGCGATCGGGATCGTGGCCATCACGGTGAACGAGCCCCACGGCGAACCGGTGAGCGCCTTCACGACGATCAGCGCCAGCACGGCCAGGATGATCACCATGATCATGAAGGTGCCGAGCAGCGCGATATTGCCGGGGATCGGCCCCAGCTCGGACTTGATCAGGTCACCCAGCGAGCGGCCGTCGCGGCGCATCGACAGGAACAGCACCATGAAATCCTGCACCGCGCCGGCGAACACCACGCCGGCCAGGATCCACAGCATGCCGGGCAGGTAGCCCATCTGCGCGGCCAGCACCGGGCCCACCAGCGGGCCGGCGCCGGCGATCGCGGCGAAGTGGTGGCCGAACAGCACGTTCTTGTTGGTGGGTACGTAATCGAGGCCGTCGTTGTGCTTGTAGGCCGGCGTCATGCGGCGCGGATCGAGCTGCATCACGTCGCGTGCGATAAACAGGCTGTAGAAGCGGTAGGCGATCAGGTAGACGCAGACCGCGGCGATGACGATCCAGATTGCGCTGATCGGCTCGCCGCGCTTGAGCGCCACCACAGCCAGGGCGCCGGCGCCGAGCAGCGACAGCGCTGCCCAGCCGGCTTTTTTCATTACGGGATTCATGTTTCCTCCAAAGATTGGTGCCAAGTCACGATGTTGATTCCGCGCTAAGCTTATATTAAGTATTCATCAATTACATATCTATCACAAGAGCACTTCTACGCAGAATCGCTGCGTAGTACTACGTAGGCCGCCTGCACGGCACGCAACGTACAATCGGCGCCATGAAACTCCGCCAAAAAGTCATCTTCCTGGCGATCACGCCGCTGATCCTGGCCCTGTGCGCCATTGCGCTGGCGGTGTGGCACCAGTCCGCGTTGCTGGCCACGCAGCAGAAGGCGGCCATCGAGCAGGCCTACCTGGCCAGCAAGGAGGCGGAGCTGAAGCACTACGTGGCACTGGCCTCGCACTCGATCGCGCACCTGTACGACGCCGGCCGCACCGATCCGGCCGCGCTGGCCGAGGCCAAGCGCATCCTCGCCTCGCTCGGTTTCGGCGACGACGGCTATTTCTTCGTCTACGACATGGCCGGCAACAGCCTGATGCACCCGCGCCAGCCGGACCTGGTGGGCCGCAACCTGTTCGGCATGCGCGACAGCGCCGGCAACCTCACGCTGCAGCGGCTGCTGGCCCGCGCCGCGCAGGGCGGCGGGCTGGAACGCTACCAGTGGGTCAAGCCCTCCACCCGGCAGGAGGTGGCCAAGCTGGGCTACGTGGTGCCGATGGCCCGCTGGGGCTGGATGATGGGTACCGGCATCTACCTCGACGACGTGGAGCGCGCGCTGGCCAAAATCGATACGCAGCAGCGCGGCAATATCCAGAACACCATGCTGTGGATCGCCGCGATCGCGCTGCTGTCGGCGCTGGCCGTGGGCCTGGCCGGGCTGGCGCTGAACGTTTCCGAATCGCGCGTGGCCGACGCCAAGCTCAAGGCCCTGGCGCAGCGCGTGGTGGAATCGCAGGAAGAGGAGCGGGCGCGCCTGTCGCGCGACCTGCACGATGGCATCAGCCAGTGGCTGGTCTCGATCAAGCTGCAGATCGAGGCCGGCATCGAGCGGCTGGCCGGCCAGCCCGCGCTGCAGGGCCAGCCGAATGCGCAACGCAATGAACAGCACAATGAACAGCAGCAAAAGGCGCTGGCCGTGTTCGAGCACACGGCCGGACAGTTGAACAAGGTGCTGGGCGAGGTGCGCCGCATTTCGCACAACCTGCGCCCGGCGGTGCTGGACGATATCGGCCTGGCGCCGGCGCTGGCGCACCTGGCCGAGGAATTCCAGCACAACAGCGGCATGCCGGTGCGCTTCGCCGCCGAAGGCAGCACCGAGCGGCTGCCCGAAGTGGCCAACACGATGCTGTTCCGCATCGCCCAGGAAGCGCTGACGAACATCGAGCGCCATGCGCAGGCCGGCGCGATCGCCATCACGCTGGCCGGCAGCGCGCACGGCGTGACGCTGTCGGTGGGCGACGACGGCGTGGGTTTCGACCCGGCCGACATTGCCCAGCACCCGAAACGCGGCATCGGCCTGCGCAACATGATCGAGCGCATGGAGGCGATCGGCGGCCGCCTGGCGCTGGAATCCTCACCGGCCGGCACCACCGTGCGGGCCCACATCGATTACGGACATTGAGATGACGATCAGGATATTGCTGGTGGACGACCACCCGCTGGTGCGCGACGGCCTGCGCGCGCGGCTCGAAGCCGTGCCCGGCCTGGAGGTGGTGGCGGAAGCGGGCAGTGCCAGCGAGGCACTGGAAGCGGCACGCACGCATGCGCCGGCGCTCGTGCTGATGGACATCAACATGCGTGGCGGCAGTGGAATAGAAGCGACTGGCGCCTTCCATGCGCAGTTTCCGGAGATGGCCGTGCTGATCCTGTCGATGCACGACAAGCAGGAATACGTGTCGCAGGCCATGGCCGCCGGCGCGCGTGGCTATGTCCTGAAAGATGCGCCGGGCAAGGATATCGTGGTGGCGATCGAAACCGTGATGTCCGGCGGGATCTACTACAGCGCCGCGCTGGCCCGGCAACTGGTGCGCGCGCCGTCGCAGGAAGAGCTGACCACGCGCGAGCAGCAGGTGCTGGGCCACATCGCCAATGGCGAATCGAACAAGCGGATCGCCCGCGAACTCGACCTGTCGGTCCGCACCGTGGAAACGCACCGCCTCAATATCAAGCGCAAGCTGGGCATCGAAGGGCAGGCCGAACTGATCAAGTTTGCGGTGCAGCATGCACGTGACATCTAGGCAATAACATTGATTGGTTTACTGTTGTTTGAAATGAACAGTCGGCAGTGCATTTGGTCGTTCCTTCTATTGTGCAAGCCCGACTGTTGGTGATTTTCTGATATATTCCTCAGTGCATCATTTGCTTTGCTGAAATATTCATGCAGAAATAATCGGTATGTTGCCCTGCGCAAATGGGGTTTCTGGCCGTTAACCCCGCAATACCCTTGCGATCAACTGCACCGATATGACAACGTCCGAACCCGACCTGTTCCCCGTGCTGGGACTGGAAGCCGTAGCCGATAACCGCCATCAGTGGACCGCACTGGCCGTGCGGCCGCACCCGGCTAGCCCCTGCCAGCCCCTGCTGGCGCTGCTCGGCCAGCCCGACTGGCAGGCTGCGCTCGCCCCGCTCGACTGCATCATCCCGGTGACCGATCCGCTGTGCATCGAGGCAGCGCCCGCCACGCCGCTGCCGGCCACCCGCCTGGTGCTGCAGGTACCTGCCGCCGCGCTGCAGGACGCCGCCGCGCGCAAGCATTGCACCGTGCTGGCCGAACAGGGCTACCGGCTGCTGGTGGAAGGCGAGGCGGGCCTGCACGCATCGCAGGCGGGCATCCGCGGCATTGCCCACGGCGGCAACGGCCTGCCGTCCGCGCTATCCCTGCTGAGCTTGCCTGGCCCGCACTGGGCCCACGAGGTGGACGACGCGGCCCGCTACACTGCCTGCCGCGACGCCGGCATGGGCTGGTTCAGTGGCGACTATTCGCGGCGCCGCGCGCCCGAAGCCGGCGACGGCACCACCCGCAAGCGCCTGCTTTCGCTGCTCAGCCTGCTGGCGCAGGACGCCGACTCGCGCGAACTCGAAGCGGTGCTCAAGCAGGACCCGGCATTGAGCTACCACCTGCTCAAGCTGGTCAACTCCGCCGCCTTCGGCTTCAGCAACCCGATCCACCATTTCGGCCAGGCGATCAACGTGCTGGGCCGGCGCCAGTTGCAGCGCTGGCTGCAACTGCTGCTGTACGCACGGCCGCAACACGACGGCATGCCCAACCTGCTGCTGCCCGAAGCGGCGCGGCGCGCGGCGCAGATGGAATCGCTGTGCAAGCTGCAAGGCGGCGACCGCGACCGGCAGGACATGGCCTTCGTGGCCGGCGTGTTCGCGCTGCTCGACCAGCTGCTGGCCATGCCGATGACGGAAATCGTGGCCGCCCTCACGCTCGACCTGGACATTGCCAGTGCGCTGCTGGACCGCACCGGCCCGTTCGGCGTCATGCTGGCGCTGGTGGAGCAGCCGGTGCCCGACCCGGCCGGCATCGCCGCGCTCGGCCTGAGCAACGAGCAGTTCTGGCACAGCCAGCTGCACGGCTGGCACTGGGCGATCCAGGTGAGCAGGACGGTTTGATGTCGTTGCACCCGCCTTCCTTCTATCCCGTTGCGGATTTCCTCGACAACAGTACCGCACTGTGCAACGCCGTGCTGCGCCTGCGCGGTCCGGCGCTGTCCGACGAACTGGGGCGCATCGCCGGCGAGGTGACCAACAGCCCGTGGGCCCGCTACGTGCCCGCGGACACCACGCCCGCCGCCGCCGCGCCGGAGAATGTGCTGGTGCAGGAGGTGGCCCACGAAGGCAACCGCTTCGGCCGCTTCGAAGTGGCCGGCGGCGGCAACGGCGCGGCCGAGCGCCGCCACCTGGAAAGCCTGGCCAGCCTGGCGGCGAGCATGCTGCAGGTGCACTCGCTGGCACAGCGCTCCACCCATGCCTATGCCCAGGTGGAAGCGCTGCTGCAGCACCAGGCGCAGATCCTCGACCAGATCCACGAATCGGTCGTCACGATGGACCAGCATGGCTTCATCACGAGCTGGAACAAGGGCGCCGAGCGCCTGTTCGGCTACACCCCGGTGGAAGCGATCGGCCGCAATATCCTGTTCCTGTACGACGACGAAGACCCCACCTTCAACGACCCGTTCCTGGAGCAGGGCGGGCGCCTGATGGAAGTGCGGCGCAAGAAGAAGTCCGGCGAGGTATTCTGGGCCAGCCTGTCGCTCTCGCCGCTGGTCGACGTCAACGACCGCTCCACCGGGCTGATCGCCTACCTCACCGACATCACCGAGCGCAAGCAGGCCGAGGAACGTATCCACCACCTGGCCTACTACGACGCGCTGACCGGCCTGCCGAACCGCACGCTGTTCACCAAGCTGGTGGAGCAGGCCGCCACGGTGGGCCAGCGCAGCGGCACGCGCGGCTGCGTGCTGTTCATCGACCTGAATCGTTTCAAGCTGATCAACGACGCACTGGGCCGCGAGGCCGGCGACCAGCTGCTAGTGGAGGTGGCGCGGCGGTTCCGCATGGCGCTGCGCGAGCAGGATGTGGTGGCGCGCCTGAACGGCGACGAGTTCGCGGTGGGGCTGTTCGAAGTCACCCAGCATTACGAAGCCGGCACGGTGGCGCAAAAGCTGATGGCCGCGCTGGCGCAGCCGTTCCACATCGACGGCCACGACCTGCGGGTGGGCGCCGCCATCGGCATCAGCGTCTACCCGCAGGATGCCATCGACGCCGAAACACTGCTGCGCCAGGCCGACATCGCCATGTACCGCGCCAAGGAAGGCGCCGAGGTGGACGGCGTGGCGTTCTACAGTGACGACATGAACGCCGGCATGCACGAGCGCATGCGCCTCGAATCGGGCCTGCGCGAAGCGCTCGGCAGCGGCCAGCTGCTGCTGCACTACCAGCCCAAGTTCTCGATCGACGAAGGCCGCATCATCGGCGCCGAAGCCCTGGTGCGCTGGAAGCACCCGGAGCGTGGCCTGATCCCGCCCGGCGACTTCATTCCCCTGGCCGAAGCCACCGGCCTGGTGGTGCAGGTGGGAGAATGGGTGCTCGAAGCCGTGTGCGCCCAGGCACAGGCCTGGAAGCGCGCCGGCTTCGCGCCGATCAGGCTGGCCGTGAACGTCTCCGCCCGCGAATTCACCGCCACGTTGCCGCACCGCGTGCAGGACACGCTGCAGCGCTACGGCCTGGAACCGGCGTGGCTGGAGCTCGAGATCACCGAGAGCACGCTGATGCACAACATCGACCATGTGATCGCCATCATGGACCGCGTGGCCGCCCTGGGCGTGACGCTGTCGCTGGACGATTTCGGTACCGGCTATTCGAGCCTTTCGTACCTGAAGCGGTTCCCGATCGACACCTTGAAGATCGACCGTTCGTTCACCACCGGCATTCCCGACGACGCCAACGACTGCGCCATCGCCAGCACCATCATCAGCATCGCCAACCAGCTGGAGCTGCGCGTGATTGCCGAAGGGGTGGAGACCAAGGAGCAGCTGGCGTTCCTGCAGCGCTCCGGCTGTAACGAGGTGCAGGGATACCTGTTCTCGCGGCCCTTGCCACCCCAGGAGTTCGAGCGGGCGTTGCGGGAGAAAGGCTGGGCGGTGGCGTCATCGCGCCCCGGCTCTGGCGGCGGGACATGATTTCTGTATAATGCGGAGCACTTCGCTGTGCTTCATTGCCGCAGCGGGAAAAGGAAGCGTGGCCGAGTGGTTGATGGCAGCAGTCTTGAAAACTGCCGACGGTGTGAGCCGTTCGTGAGTTCGAATCTCACCGCTTCCGCCAGAAAAAAAGCAAAAAGACCGCCGCGGCGGTCTGT
>DASVVD010001112.1:0-3193 GCA_036386715.1 Pseudoduganella sp. | reverse complement strand
CGGCAGCGCCACCTCGGCGTTGTCGGCATAGCCATCGTCGAACGTGATGGCCGCCGCGCGTGGCGGCAGCGTGCCATCCTTGGCGCGCCGCACCGCCTCCAGCAGCGGCAGCACGTTGAAGCGCGACTTCAGCATGCCGATCTGTGCGGAAAATTCGGCGGCATCGACCTCGCTCGGGAACAGCGGATCCTTGTGCGGCAGCACGCGGTGATAGATCAGGATCGACAGGCCATGCCGGCCGCCTGGCGACAGGAGCGACAGCAGGCTTTTTTCCAGCAGCGGCGCAGGAGTGAAATGCGCAGCGTCGGCGGTGGCGGCGGTCATGGCCGTGGTGGCGGCGGGAATACGTTCAGGCTGTTTCATGGCGAAGCTCTTCTTCCGGGGTCTTTTCGTCCGGCATGTCGGGCTCGGGGGCGAGCGGATTGATGATCGGTTTCGGCATCAGCGTTTTCCTGTCGCGCTCGACGATCAGGTGGGTGGCGACCATTGCCGCCATCAGGTAATACGGCACATCGAAATATGTGAGACTGAGGAACGCACCGCCGACGGCGAATCCCAGCAGGCTGACCTGGACCATCCGTGCCAGGTTGCCGGCCCAGGCCAGTTCGTCGAAACGCGCGCTGCGGCTGATGATGCGCGAGCCGGTCAGCCACGTGAGAATGCCCAGCAACAGGTAGATCGCCAGGCCGCCCCAGCCATGCTCGCCCAGCACCTGGAAATAAATGCTGTGTGCCGCATGCACGTCCTCGGGGATGGGCGCGTACAACTGGAACACCTGCGCGTCGTAGATTTCAAAGCCGCCGCCCAGTGGCCGGTCATTCGCCAGGTGGTAGGCCATCCACCATGCATTGATGCGGCCCATCGCCGACATGTCGTCTTCGTATTCGTTGATCGTGTCGATGCGGGCATGCCACTGTTCCGGCATGAACACCAGGGCGACCGGCACGCACAGGATCAGCAGCACGCCGAGCATGGCCTTGTTGCGGCTCTTCAGCCACAGGAACGTGAGCATGGCCACCATCGCGATCGCCGCCCCGCGGGAATAGGATGCCAGCGACGCCAGCGCGCACAGCAGCATCGACAGGATCATCGCGCGCTTTGCCCATTTGTTGGCCAGCAGCGTGTACAGGTAGAGCATGAGCGGGATCGTCATCACGAGGGCCAGCGCGATCTCGTTGTTGCCGTCGATGAAGGTGCCGATCGGGCCCCATACGCGGTACTGGCCGCCGCTGCGCAGCGTGAAGATGCCGCCCTTGACGCCATAGAAGCCGATCGAGACGACCACGGTCCAGATCAGCCATTCGACGTGGATGCGCTTGCGCAGCAACATCATCACGACGATCGTCATGCCCATGATCTTCAGGACCTTGGTCAGCTGCGGCAGGATCAGTTCCGGGTGGATCGCGAACGCCGCGGTCAGGCACATGTAAGCGATAAACAGGAGAAACGTGACAGTCACCGGTGTCAGCGGATAACGGTACTTGCGATGGGCGTTGGTGGCCATCGCCGCCACGGTGGTCACGGCGATGATCGCGGCAAACGGAAATTCGCGTGCAAAGCCCCACCCCTGCGTGTGCGGGTTCATCACGCTGATCCAGATCCACATCACCATGCCGATCGACGGGCGCTTGAAGATATACGGCAGCGAACAGAACACCAGCAGCGTGATGACGACATCCCTCATGCGATACCCCTCATGCGGCAGGATTCCCGGTGGCGACCTTGCTGACAACGTAGCGGAACTTGCCCGATTTTTCCGGTGCGATCCCGGCGACCGTTTCGACTTCGACGGCAACGCCGTCACCGAGCCGGGCCTTGAAGCCGCGCACGACGTGGCGCCGCAATGTATCGAATGCCTGCGGGTCAAGGGAAGCGGTCGGTACGATCTGCACCCGGGTCAGGTCCAGGCTTTCCTGCGTGATCTTGAATGCCTGTACCTGCGGCAGGTCGCGCAGGATATAGACCAGCGCCAGGCCGTGCATCACGGTGCCGTCCTGCGCCACCAGGAAATCCGTGCTGCGGCCCTGGATTTCCTGCAGCAGCGGCAGCCCGCGCCCGCAGGCGCACGGCTGCGTGCCGAGCACGCCGATATCGCCGGTGCGGTAGCGGATGAACGGGAAGTCGCCCGTGGCCAGGTGCGTGACAACGATCTCGCCGGCTTCGCCGCGCGGCACCGGCTGGCCTTGCGCATCGAGGATCTCGACCACGATATCCTCGGCGGTGATGTGCATGCCGCCTTCGGGGCACTGGTGGGCGATGAAACCGGCGTCGCGGCCGCCGTAGCCGTTGGCGACCGGGCAGCCGAAGGTATCGGAAATCTGCGTGCGCTGTTCATCGTACAGCCGCTCCGAGGTGACGAAGGCGACGCGGATGCCGAGGTCGTCCATGCGCTGGCCCTTGTCGCGGGCGTGCCGGGCGATGTGCGACAGGGCCGAAGGATAGCCGAACAGCATGCGCGGCTTGTGGGCGCGGATGCGCGCCACGAATCCATCGAGCTTGGCCGCCGACATCTCGAACGCCGGCAGCAGGTGGGTGCGCAGCAGCAGGTCGCGCAACGCGCGCACCCGGTCCTGCGCGCCGAGCTCGATCGGCGAGCCCCACACCACGATTTCGGGATCGCCGATATCGACATTCCACCAGCGCGTGGCGCGCCATTTGGCGGCCACATCGTGGCTGACCCGTTCCTTGCCGATGTAGAAGATCAGCGGCTCGCCACTGGAACCACCGGTGTTGAAGCGGGCCAGCCCGACCGCATCCTCCGCCTTCAGCCGGTCGACATTGTTGCGGATGACGGCCTTGTCCATCATCGGCAGGCGGGACAGGTCGTCCAGGCTGCGCAGATCGCGCACGGGATCGAAACCGAGCTGTGCGAACAGGTCGCGGAAATACGGCACGGTCGTGCCGGCCCGCACCAGCAGCCGGCGCAGGCGCTGCAGTTGCAGCTCGCGCAGCCGCTCCTCCGGCCAGTACTGCGATTGCTCCAGTTGCTTGCGCACGGCCACGCTGCGATGCTGCTTGACGCGCTCGTGCAGCGGGAAGATCAGGTTGGTGACCAGCGCCGTGTAGGGCGCAGCACGATAGCGGGCGGTTGGCTGCAGACTCATGGCTGGATACTCACGGCTGGATACTCATGGAGAAATACTGATGCGGGACACTCATGGCTGGCTGAGCGGTTGGGTGCCGGCGCGTGCCG
>DASVVD010001111.1:0-5032 GCA_036386715.1 Pseudoduganella sp. | reverse complement strand
TTGTTATACGGAAAATCTAAATTATGTCGGATTGGTCAGTACTCCCCATCCATTGAATCTCTTCATGAATTCGGTTGCCGTGAGAAAGTACTGTGTTCCCTTCATTGGATCGCACTGGAGGGGTGAAATCTACTGAACTTGATCTGCACAATCGTGTAAGGAATTTTGGGCCGCTGGGCCGGTCGTTGAAATGCATTTCCTGTTTATCGGTTCATCTGCCGATCAACAAGGCGGGTGGAAGGTGTCAAGACGGCGAAATGAAGTGACCGCATAAAGGGCATCACTTTTATTGCCAGTTTTGTCGGCAAAATTTCTAAAAAAACAGGAATGTTGCCTTATTTAAATTGATGGCGGTGGCAGAAAATTGCTTTTAAAATTTTCATTGTTATCTGCAATGGCAGTATCTCGATTCTCCAAACGAAGCCAGCTTTCAGAAAACGCCGTCATTATCCATAATTATCGGATCGAAAATCTATCCAAAAGTAACAGGGATAGCTCTTCGTTCGCCGGACACCGTCAATGCACGATTTGTAGTCCACCGCTCCGGCAGAAATTTCCGACCTGTGATCTGGGCATGGGAGAAATGAGTGGGCAGGATTGGGCGTGGAAGAGTCATATGCCGGGGCGCGAAGTCCGCGAAGATTACCCGGTGAGTAATGGGCACCTCGAAGAACCTGCTACGCATTGCATTTTCAGCCTGCGATGCTCGCCATACCCCTGTACGGCTGCGCTTCTCGGCCGAAACTGCCGCCGCTCGCGACGGTTTTTCGAAGTGCCCTTATCGAATCGACTCGGGCGTGCGGGACAGCCCCGATGGCTGCCAGTAGCAGTGCCGGCAAGTCCAAGCACTGACAGGCGATGTACATGCGCAGCAGGGCCAGGTCACCCTTGAAGCGATGACGTGTCATCGTTCATCGTGGTTCGCAGTTCGATTGCAGTACGGGCCGCCCACCGCGGCCGATCGGGACGCGCCCCATGCCGCATGTTAAACTCGCCCAACGATCAACTCCGCTTTTCCGCAGTTTTCGCCATGTCCCTCGATACCACGTTCAAAATCACCCCTTCGACCCACCCGCTGTCCGCCGCCGAGCGTGAACAGAAGCTGCAGGCCATCCAGTTTGGCCGCGTCTTCACCGACCACATGGCGGTCGTCAAGTACAGCAACGGCACCTGGCACGACCCCGAAGTGGTGCCTTACGGCCCGCTGTCGCTCGATCCGTCCGCCTCCGTGCTGCATTACGGCCAGGCGATCTTCGAAGGCTTCAAGGCCTACCGCCAGCCGGACAATTCGATCAGCCTGTTCCGTCCCGAGCAGAACGGCGAGCGCTTCAACCGCAGCGCGGCGCGCCTGGCGATGCCGGCCATCCCGAAGGAACTGTTCATCGGCGCCGCCGAGGCGCTGGTCGCGGTCGACCAGGCCTGGGTACCGTCCGGCGCCGGCGAGAGCCTGTACCTGCGGCCATTCATGATCGCCACCGATCCTTACCTGGGCGTGCGCCCGTCCGACGAATACCTGTTCCTGCTGATCGCCTCGCCGGCCGGCGAATACTTCCCGCAGGGCCTCAAGCCGGTCAGCGTCTGGGCCAGCAAGGAATACGTGCGCGCCGCACCCGGCGGCACGGGCGAGGCGAAGTGCGCCGGCAACTACGCGGCCAGCCTGCTGGCCCAGGCCGAGGCGAAGGACCATGGCTGCGACCAGGTGATCTGGCTCGACGCCATCGAGCGCGAATACATCGAGGAAATGGGCGGCATGAACCTGTTCTTCGTCTACCGCGAGAATGGCGAACCGGTCATCGTGACGCCGGGCCTCACCGGCACGCTGCTGCCCGGCATCACCCGCTCGACCTTGCTGCAACTGGCGGGCGACCTGGGCTACAAGGCCGAGGAACGCCGGCTGGCGCTGACCAACGTGCTGCAGGACATCGCCTCCGGTGCGATCTCCGAGGTGTTCGCCTGCGGCACCGCCGCCGTGATCACCCCGGTCGGCCTGATCAAGGGCCGCGGCTTCGAGCAGGGCATCAACAACGATGAAAACGGTCCGGTCGCGCTGGCCCTGCGCGATGCGCTGCTGGGTATCCAGCGCGGCACCGCGGCCGATACGCACGGCTGGCTGCACCAGGTGGCACTGGCGTAAGCGCCCGACAGCTCCCGCAAGTGCCCGACAACCGGAACGCCGCCGGTTCTCGGGCACTTTCCTTATGCACTTTGCGCATGTCCTTGCGCCGATCCCTTCGTTCCCTGTTGCCCTCCCGCTGCGTATATTGACCATCCACGCGGGCCGTCCCCGCGTGCCCGTGAGTCTCGATCGATACCAGCCGGAGTTGCGCGCCATGTCTTCTGAACTGCTTGAAATTGCCTTGCCCGATGCACTGGAACACGCCCGCGAGGAAGCGGTCGCCAATGGGTTGCCGTTTGCCGGCGGCGTCAGCCCGCCGGTGGCCTGGTCGCTGGTGAAAAGCGGCAAGGCCGTGCTGGTCGACGTGCGCAGCCACGAGGAGCGGGTTTTCGTCGGTTACGTGCCGGGCAGCCTGCACGTGCCTTGGGCCACGGGCACGGCGCTGAACCGCAATCCGCGCTTCGTGCGCGAGCTGGAGGCCAAGCTGGGCGGCAAGGACCAGGGCGCCGTGCTGTTGTGCCGCAGCGGCAACCGCTCGGCCCTGGCAGCCGAAGCGGCCGCGAAAGCCGGGCTGACGCTGGTCTTCAACGTCACGGAAGGCTTCGAAGGCGAGCTCGATGGCAATTCGCAGCGCGGCCGCCTGAACGGCTGGCGCAGCCACGGCCTGCCCTGGGTGCAGGACTGAGTGCGGCACCTGGATACCGGCGACCTGACCGCCGCGCCCAAGCCGCCCGGTGACGCGCACCTGGCACTGGTCCACAGCTTCGGCAAGGGCATCCGCGAACTGCGCGAGGCGCGCGACTGGTCGCAGGAACACCTGGCCGGCCTGGCGCTGCTGAACCGCTCGTATGTCGGCGAGATCGAGCGCGGCGAGGTAACCGCCTCGCTGGCGACGATCGCCAAGCTGGCACGCGCCTTCAAGGTGGCGCCGTCGGCATTGCTGCAACACGGCGAAAATACATTAATAATTTTTCAACATCCCGAGCCGGTTTGGTGGCGATAGACGGTTGTATGCTGCGCTGCAATAAGAGAGACTGGGTTTGCCTTACAGCTAGTAATTTTCTGTTTGCCACCCTTTCTCACCAGGAGCCAGGATGTCAGCCACCGTCGGCGGAACCACCGCACTGGGCGACCACGCAGCACGGCAACTCGCCAATGCCACCAAGTCCGTTCCTCAACTCGAGACCATCAGCCCGCGCTGGCTGACCCACCTGCTGCAGTGGGTGCCGGTCGAAGCGGGTATCTACCGCCTCAACAAGGTCAAGAACCCCGAAGCGATCCGTGTCACCTGCACCGCGCGCGAGCACGAGAACCAGTTGCCGCGCACCTGGGTCGACTACGAGGAACTGCCACGCGAGTACTACCTGAACGCGGTATCGACCGTGCTCGACGTGCATACCCGCATCTCCGACCTGTACAGCAGTCCGCACGACCAGATCAAGGAGCAGTTGCGCCTGACGATCGAGACGATCAAGGAAAACCAGGAAAGCGAACTGATCAACAACGCCGACTATGGCCTGCTGGCGCAGGTGACCGACGAGCAGCGCATTTTCCCGCTGACCGGGGCACCGACACCGGACGACATGGACGAGCTGTTGACGAAAGTGTGGAAGGAGCCGGCGTTCTTCCTCACGCATCCGCTGGCGATCGCCGCCTTCGGCCGGGAAGCCACGCGCCGCGGCACGCCGCCGCCGACCGTGAGCCTGTTCGGTTCGCAGTTCATCACGTGGCGCGGCATTCCGCTGATCCCGTCGGACAAGGTGCCGGTGGCCGACGGCAAGAGCAAGATCCTGCTGCTGCGCGTGGGCGACAAGCGCCAGGGCATCGTCGGCCTGTTCCAGCCGGGCCTGCCGGGCGAACAGAGCCCGGGGCTGTCGGTGCGCTTCATGGGCATCAACAACCATGCGATCGCGTCCTACCTGATCTCGCTGTACTGCTCGCTGGCGGTGCTGACGACGGATGCGCTGGCAGTGCTCGACGATGTCGAGATCGGCCGCTACCACGATTATCCCGACGTGTACAAGTAAGCCATGGACACGCCGACCACCAGCGGTTTTACACCTCCGGATGCTCCGTTCGATCCCGCGCTGCTGGCGCAGATGGCCAACGCCATGTTCGGCGCGCTGTCCGCACCCGGCGTGCAGGCGCCCGGCAATATCGCACCGGCCGGCTCGCCACTGGCCAGCCCGGCCGGCTTCGGCCCCGGCGTGCCGGGCACGCCGATCCCGCAGGGCCAGGTGCCGGGAGCGAACCTGGTCCCGGCATCGCCGACGCAGCTGCCGTCGCTGGCGAACCGGGCACCGGCCATGCTGCCCGCCGCACCGGCCGGCAACGGCGTGCCGGACAAGGTGTCCAGCGCGCTGCCCGCGTACGAACCACGCTTCGGCAGCGGCGTGCTTGGCGTGGCGCCGCAGGCCCGCTCGCCATCGCCGGTCCCGCCTTCGGCACACGATGCGGGCACGGCGCCTTACTATTTCCTCGACCACGGCGACCCGGTGCCGGATGCGCCGGACCCGCTCGATGCGATCGTGGCCCCGGCCGTGCCGCACCACGCGGCGCGGCCTTCCACGCCGGCGCTGCCGACGGCATCGGCCACGCCGCAGTTCTATTTCATCGACGCGCTCGTGCTGCCGGCCGGGCACGCGCCGCAGCCGAAGCCGGACATCCACGTGCGCGCGCCGCTGGCCGGCAGCGGCCGCCACCCCGGCTTCGACGTGCACGCGGTGCGGCGCGATTTCCCGATCCTGCAGGAGCGCATCAACGGCCGGCAGCTGGTCTGGTTCGACAACGCCGCCACCACGCACAAGCCGCAGGCGGTGATCGACCGGCTGGCGCACTTCTACGCGCACGAGAATTCGAACGTCCACCGCGCCGCGCACACGCTGGCGGCGCGCGCCACGGATGCCTATGAAAACG
>DASVVD010001110.1:0-4106 GCA_036386715.1 Pseudoduganella sp. | reverse complement strand
GCCTGCGCATGAAGTTCTGATGACCGGTTGACCGTCTCCCGCAAGGGGACGTCGGATGGACTGGCATTCGCGCCGGTCCTCGCCCTTGATGGGTGAGGACCGGTTTTACATTTGGCGCTGCCGCATTCGCACTGCGATGCGGCGGCCGACGAAATTACCCGTTCCGCTGGCCGCCGGCGGCGCCATTCGCAAGGGCGCCTGTCGAGAACAGGTGATGCACCAGTTTGGTCATGCCCAGCGTGGCGATCTCGCCGCGCTGGGCCGACTCCATCGCGGCGTACAGCAGGAAGTCATAGGACTTCGCCAGCCATCTTGCAGGCATGTCGATCCTGAATGCACCCGACTGCTGGCCGTCCAGGAAGAACCGTTCGAGCCGGTCGCTGAAGAAAGACGGGGCATAGCCTTCCGACACCACTTCGTCCGTCATCTCCCCCAGGTTGATCCACAGCGCCGCCTGCCAGAACAGATAGAACTCGGGCTCCCTGGTGATGTATTCGGTCAGGTGCAGGAGCGCCTCGGCGGATGACGCGCCTGGCCGGTCGACCAGCGCCAGCGCCTCGCGCATATGCCTTTCCGCACGGCGCACCAGGAGCTCCACCACGCTGTCACGCGTGCGAGCGAGCCGGTACAGGGTGGCCTTGCTGATGCCGGCGGCGCGCGCCAGCTGCTGCAGGTTTGCGCGCGGATACCTGGTCACTGCCATGGCAAGGGAGCGTGCCAGCTTGTCGTCGATGTCGTTTGTCATGAATGGGCACAGCTGTCTCGTGCTGAGGATGCCGGGGACCGTAAATTTCCGATGATACAACACAGCGATCTGTGCAACCTAGTAGGGAAATGAATCAATATTGATTCATTTGGATCTTTATGGGATCATGCGGTCTTGCGCAGGCAGTGCGCCGCTCGGAGAACGGCCTAGCCGGCGCCAATGTGCCACTCATTCCAATGGAACCCCACGATGAATTATTTGTACCTGCTTGTTGCCATCCTCGGCGAAGTCGGCGCCACCACAGCGCTGAAAGCCTCGGATGGTTTTACGCGGCCCTGGCACACGCTCGGTGCGGTGCTTGGCTATGCGGTAGCGTTTTATTTCCTGTCGCTCACGCTGAAAACGATACCGGTCGGCGTGGCCTATGCCCTGTGGGCCGGCCTGGGCATCATCGCCATTGCTGCCATCGGCTTCATCGTCTACGGCCAGAAACTCGACGTTCCCGCGCTGGCCGGCATCGCCCTGATCCTGGCCGGCGTACTGACGATCAACCTTTTTTCGGCCTCGGCACACCATTGAGGGGAGGACCAGCCGGCGCCATGGCTACGCCGCTACTATCTTTGCCCCACCCAGGAGAACCGCATGACATCGCCTATATTGCACGACCATGGGCGCGCGGCATTGCGGCGCCGGCCACCGGGCCGCGAACGCTCAAATCCCCACGGCCACCGACGCGCTGACGACCCTCCCGCTGCCGTTCGACACTTCGACGCTGTAGCGCCCCGACGCCCGCACGGTGAGGGCGGGGCCGGCGCCTTCGACGGGCTTGCCGTCCCGGTACCAGCGGTAGGCCGGCGCCGGCACCCCGGCAGCGCGCACGGTCAGCGTGGTGCCGCCATCGGCCGTGGCGGCCTTCGGCTGCGCCAGGATGATGGGCGCCAGCGCCGGCTGCCAGCCGCCCAGCACGAAGGCCGGGTCGCGGTACTGCGCGATCACGGCGGCATCGCGCACGCCATCGAGCTGCCGGGAAAGTGGATGGCGTTCGCGCACGTCGACCGGCTTGCCGTCCACGCCGCGCGAGTTGGATTCCCAGAATTTCACGTGGGTCGCGCCATCGCCGATGTCGGTCCAGCCGGCCGGCAGGATGCCGTCCAGCGTGGCGTCGATCAGCACCGCCTCGGCGTAAGGATAGTTCTTCCCCTTGTTGTCCGGCAGCCGCGCGAACTCGGCCGGCCCGCCGGTCGCCGTGAAGCGGCAATCGACGAACACGTTGCCGTGATTCGTCTGCGGATTGCGGATCCACATGAAGGCCCCCTTCGATGCGATGTCGCAGTCGCGGAAGTAGGCCGGGCCGCGCCCGAGGATCGTGTCGCCGTCGCCTGCCAGCCGGAAGTCGCTGTAGTACGCGCTGCCGTTGGTCTGCAGCGCATCGCCGGAACCGCGCACGGTCACCTGCGTGACGATATTGTGCGCCCCGTTCAGCAGCAGGCCCTCGGCCTGGCCTTTCGCCGTGGTCTCGATCGTCAGGTTGACCAGAGCGAGATCCTGCACATTGTCCGCCATGAACGCGGCGCGGCGCGTGGGGAACGTTCCCGGCAGCTCGTTGGTCGCCACGTTCAGCGGATGCGGGTTGAACACCTCGTTGTTGGCATAGTGGATGCGCACCTTGTCGCGGTCCTCGCCCACGATCGACAGGTGCTGCTTGTTGCGGAAATAGACGATCTCCTCGTAGTCGCCGTTCTTCACGAAGATCGTCCGGCGCTGCGCCGGCCAGGCCGGCTGGTCCGACACGTGGTCGAGCGCGCCCTGCACGGTGGAGAAATCGCCGTCGCCCTGCGCGCTCACGGTCACCAGTGCCGCATCCCTTGCCGGGCCTTGCCGCTTCGTCGTGAAGCGCCATTGCTTGCCGTCGATGCCCTGGAAGCCGTCGCCGGACAGCACGCCCGGATCGACCTGCACGTAATAGGTCTTGCCGTAGCCGAGCAGGTTGTGGTGCGGCGTTACCAAAGCGGTGTTGGCGCGCAAGATCACCGGATAAAAATGAAAGCCCTCGGTGAAGCCGCCGATGATCGTCAGCTGGTAGTCGCCGGGCGCGGCAACCGGTGCCGGGTCGACGCCTGGTGTCGGCGTGCCGGGCTTCGTGTCGGCGTTGCTGCGGCGCGGCCCGTCGTACGGATAGGCGTGCGGGAGGTAGGGCGCGCGCGGCGCCGTGCGCCGGGCCGTCGGGCCGGCCGGGATCGACAGGTCGAGCGTGTCCACCAGCCGGTCGTCGGCGGCGTCGTAGATGCGCACCTGGCCGCGCGTGCCGATCGTGGGCACCGTGTCGAAGTCCAGCCGCAGCGACGTATCGGGATTGACGTCGGCCGCGCCGGCACGCGGCAGCAGTTCGACGGCAAGGGCAGGGTGCGCGGTGGCGAAGGCAACGGCCAGCGGAAAGGCAAAGGCCAGGGCAGGTTTCATGGGTCTCCTCGGGAAGGGTTTTTTTCATTGTAGAGCGGGATGCCGCCGAGTTGCGCTCAAGCTTCCGATCATCCGACCGCATTGCATTCATCGTATACTGGGTGTCCGACCCATTACCGTCCAGCGCACCCATGATCATCAGCCCGGAAACCGGTTTCTGGCACGAGGCCATCCAATTACCGACCGAGCGGCGCCACGGACCCGCGCCGGATCACCTGTTGGACGCGCTGCGTGCCGCGCACGCCGGCATCGGTCCCGCCGCAGCGCCGGCGTTCGAAGCGGACCTCGGCACGGCGCTGCGCGACCTGCCGGCGGTCGTGCTGGCGCGGCTGCACAGCAGCTGGCTGGGGGCCTGGATCGTGGAGGGACTGGGACAGGAGGCGCTGACCGACCTGGTGGTGAGTGCCGAAGGGGATTTCCTCGGTCTTGCGACCCTGCTCGATGCCGGGGCACTGGCGAATGCCGCCGCCAACAGCTGGGCGAGCGCCCGGGCTGTCGCGGCGCTTCCGGCCAGCCCGGCCGCGCCGCCACCGATCATCGAGGTGCGTGTCGAGGAAGATGCGGCCGACACGCGTGCCAACGCGCTGCGGCTGCTGTTGCTGCATGAAGCCGGCAAGGCGCTGGCCGCCGGCCGCCGCTTCGTTCCCGACTGGTGGACCGACGACGTGCAGGGCGACTACACGTTCCTGCCGCTGTCGTGGCAGGTGGACGGCGGCGGTGCCGTGCTGCCGGTCAGCGACGCGGTGCGGCGCGCCGGCCCGGATGCCGCCGCCGCGTATGCGGCGCTCGCGGGCACGGCCTGGCTCACGCCGCATGGTGCGCAAAGCCCGCTGGACGACTTTGCCGAGGCGTTCGCGCTGTATGCGCACATGGTGCTGTCGGAACGGCCGTGGAGCGCGCATGTGTTTGGCGGCAGCGGCGGCGGCGCGGTGCATGCGCC
>DASVVD010001109.1:0-7778 GCA_036386715.1 Pseudoduganella sp. | reverse complement strand
GCTTCTGCCATGCCGCATTGGCGGCCTTGGGCGTGACCTGCTGGTTCACGATCGAGCGCGCCAGGGTGATGAACGGGTCGTCGTGCCCCACCAGGTGCAGGTCGCCGAACTGGGGAATCAGCTTGTTCATGATGCGGTCGCGCCGCATCAGTTCTTCCTTGGCCTCTTCCCAGTAGGGCGGCAAGGCCACCTGGCGGCCTTCGCCGCCCGATTTATCCCTGGACTGGAGAACCATTATGCGCGGCGCCAGTTTGTCGTGCCATCGGGCTTGTCTTCGAGGACGACGCCGGTGGCCAGCAGGTCGGCGCGGATCTTGTCGGCCTGCGCGAAGTCGCGCGCCTTCTTCGCCGCGGCCCGCGCAGCGATCGCTTCGCCGATGGCCACTTCGCCGAACGCGTCGGCCACGCCGGCCTGCAGGAATGCCTGCGGGCTGCGCTCGAGCAGGCCCAGCACGCCGGCCAGGCCCTTCAGCTGGCGCACCGCTTCGGGCGACTGCGAACGGTTGATTTCCGATGCCAGGTCGAACAGCACCGCCACCGCGATCGGGGTGTTGAAATCGTCGTCCATCGCTTCGGCGAAACGTTTCGCGTGGGCTTCGTTCCAGTCCAGTTCCGCGCCGTCGCCTGCCACGCCATCGAGGGCGTTGTACAGGCGGGTCAACGCGCCGCGCGCATCGTCGATGTGCACGTCCGAGTAATTGAGCGGGCTGCGGTAGTGGGCGCGCAGGATGAAGAAGCGCACCACTTCGGCATCGAACTTCTGCAGCACTTCGCGGATCGTGAAGAAGTTGCCGAGCGACTTAGACATCTTCTCGTTATCGACGCGCACGAAGCCGTTGTGGATCCAGTAGTTCGCCAGCGGCTTGCCGAACGCGCCTTCCGACTGCGCGATCTCGTTCTCGTGGTGGGGGAACTGCAGATCCTGGCCGCCGCCGTGGATGTCGAACTGTTCACCGAGCAGCGCGCACGCCATCGCCGAGCATTCGATATGCCAGCCCGGGCGGCCCTTGCCCCACTTGGAATCCCATTTGACTTCGGCCGGCTCGGTCTCTTTCGACGCCTTCCACAGCACGAAATCGAGCGGGTCACGCTTGCCGGTGTTGACATCCACGCGCTCGCCGGCGCGCAGGTCGTCGAGCGACTTGCCGGACAGCTTGCCGTAGCCTTCGAAGCCGCGCACCACGTAGTTCACGTCGCCATCCTCGCCACGATAGGCCAGGCCCTTCTCTTCCAGCTTCTCGATGATCGACAGCATCTGCGGCACGTATTCGGTGGCGTGCGGCACATCGGTCGGCGGCAGGATGCCCAGGGCAGCCGTGTCTTCATCCATGTAGCGCTCGAAGCGCGACGTGAGCGCGTGGATCGATTCGCTGTTGTCGACCGCGCGGCGGATGATCTTGTCGTCGATATCGGTGACGTTGCGCACGTAGCGCACCTCGTAGCCCGATGCCGTCAGCCAGCGGTAGATCACGTCGAACGCCATCATCATGCGGGCATGGCCCACGTGGCAGTAATCGTAGACCGTCATGCCACAGACATACATGCGGACCTTGCCCGACTCCATCGGTTCAAACGTCTGCTTGTCGCGCGCCAGCGTGTTATAGATCTTTAAGTTGCTCATCGGACTCTTATTTTCTGCGATTGCCGTGCCCAACGCACAAAGAGAAAACCGGGCGCCGGCATCACAGGTGCCGCACCGGGTTTTCTCGATTGCGCAGGAGCCGGCAGGCTCTCAGTGGTTCTTCGCTTGGTTCGTCATACTCATGTTCTTGTTCCACTCTTGACGGTCTAGAATGGAAGCCGTCGCCAAGTATAGCATTGATGAAATGCCCTGGGCCCAATATCCACCCTGCAACAGAAAGACAGAAACATGCGCTTCAATACAATGATTGCCGGGCTGCTGCTGAGCGGTTCCGTGTTCGCGGCCAACCCGCAGGTGTCCCTGAAAACCACTGCCGGCGAGATCGTGCTGGAACTGGACCAGGAGAAGGCGCCGAAGTCCACGGCCAACTTCCTGGCCTATGTGAAGAGCGGTTTTTACAAGGACACCATCTTCCACCGCGTGATCGACGGCTTCATGATCCAGGGCGGCGGCTATACGAAAGACCTGAAGGGCAAGCCGACCCGCCCGGCCATTCCCAGCGAGTCGAAGAACGGCCTGAACAACGTGACCTACTCGGTGGCGATGGCACGGATGGACAATCCGAACTCGGCCACCTCGCAGTTCTTCATCAACGTGGCCGACAACATGGCGCTCGATTATCCGAACTTCGACGGCGTGGGCTACACGGTGTTCGGCCGGGTGATCTCCGGCTACGAGGTGGTGGACAAGATCAAGGGCGTGCTGGTCGACGACAAGAGCTTCGTGTTCCAGAACGTGCCCGTCACGCCGATCGTCATCAAGTCCGCCACGCTGCTGAAGAAGCCGATCGAGCCAAAGCAGGCGCCGGGGCAGGCAGCGCAGGCGCCGCAGGAACCGCAGGCGGCAGCGCCGGCGCAAACGTCCCCGGACGCAGCGTCGGCGCCGGCACAGTAAAATAGCGTTTTGCCATCGGCTGCGGTAAGATCGCGGCCCTCTTCTGAACCAACGGAATCAACGGGAAAAGCACATGACCACCATTACCATCAACACGAACAAGGGCAAGATCGTTGCCGAGCTGGATGCCGAAAAAGCGCCGAAGACCGTCGAGAACTTCCTGGCCTATGCCAAGGCCGGCCACTACGACAACACGATCTTCCACCGCGTGATCGATGGCTTCATGATCCAGGGCGGCGGTTTCGAGCCGGGCATGAAGCAGAAGCCTGCCGACCAGACCGTGGAAAACGAAGCCAAGAATGGCCTGAAGAACGAGCCGTACACACTGGCCATGGCCCGCACGTCGGCACCGCACTCCGCTTCGGCGCAGTTCTTCATCAACATCAAGGCCAACAGCTTCCTCGACTACCCGGGCCAGGACGGCTGGGGCTATGCCGTGTTCGGCGTAGTCACCGAGGGCAAGGAAGTCGTCGACGAGATCCGCAAGGTGAAAACCACGCGCAGCGGCATGTTCGCCGACGTGCCGGTGGAAGACGTGATCATCGAGAAAGTCGAAGTCGCGTAACGACGTTGCGTAACGAATTTGCGTACGAATTTGCGTAAATCCCGGCTTTGAAACTCTTCATCTCCGACCTGCACCTGCAGGTCGACCGGCCCGCGTTGACCGAAGCATTCCTGCGCTTTGCCGGCGAGCGGGCCCGGCTCGCCCGCCAGCTTTACCTGCTGGGCGACCTGTTCGAGTACTGGGCCGGCGACGACGATCTCGACGACCCGTTCCACACCCGTATCGCCGCTGCGCTGCGCGCGCTGGCCGATGGCGGCGTCGAGCTGTTCTGGATTGCCGGGAACCGCGATTTCCTGGTCGGCGAACGTTTCGCCGCGACGGCCGGCCTGACCTTGCTGCCGGAGACCTGGGTCATTGAAGACCACGGCCGGCGCATCGTGCTGGTGCATGGCGACGCCCAGTGCACCGACGACGTCAACTACATGGCGTTTCGCGCCCAGGTGCGCCAGCCCGGCTGGCAACAGCAATTCCTGGCAATGCCGCTGGCGCAGCGCAAGGCGATCATCGCCGGCCTGCGCGACAACAGCCGCCAGGACCAGCGCGAAAAATCGTACGACATCATGGATGTGACGCCGCGGGCGATCGACGACGTGTTCGCGCAGACCGCGGCCGGCATCATGATCCACGGCCACACGCACCGCCCTGCCCTGCACACCGCCGGCGGCAGGCTGCGCTACGTGCTGCCGGACTGGGAGCCGGAAGCGTCTCCCCCGCGCGGCGGCTGGATCGCCATCGGCGACGATGGCGCCATCACGCGGCATGCGCTGGACGGCAGCGAACTGGGCTGACCACGCACTTCCAGCGCACTACCAGTGTATTTCCGGCCACGCGCTTTTCCGGCCACACTTCCAGCCACACTTCCCGTCGCACGCTTCCAGCGCCGCACCGCTACCCCCACACCGCCTCTTCCGTCCACCCCAGCTCGGCAAAATCCTGCGCCCGCAGGCCGGCCTCGCCGGACGAGTAGAACTCGTCGAGCTGCGGCGGCGCTACCGGCGTGCCGGCCAGCATGGCATGCACCTGTCCGCGATGGTGGACCTGGTGCTGGAACAGGTGCGCCAGCAGCCGCTGGCGGGTATCGCGCTGTAGCCGGTCGCCGCGATCGATGGTCACGACGGTATCGAGGACATCGTCCGTGAGGCCGGCACAGTAGGCGATCAGCGACGCGTCGCTGTCGCGCTGGGCCTGCCACAGCGCGGCGCAGTCGGCATAAGGCTCCTCCGGTTCGAAGAATGTGCGGTAGTGCGGGTGCGGTGGCTCGCCGCGCCAGTCGCGCCACAGCGCATCGAGATAGAAGCGTTGCGTGGTGAGGTTGTGGTTCAGCGTGGTGCGGAGGCTCGGGAAGAAACTGGTGCGCGCGGTGTCCTCGAACTCGGCCTGTGAGAGCTCGGCGCAGGCGCGCAGCAGCCGGTGGTCGGCCCAGGCATTGTTGTATGCCGCGCTCAGGAGATAACGGGACAATGGCTGGGTCGGCATGTTGTATTCCTTCGGAAAAGATAGCGACATTACTTGAAATCTTCGCGCAGCGAAATAAGCTGAATGACAGAAATCAAAATCACAATCCTGGGGGTGTCATGCTAAATGGAGAAACCTTGCGGCGGGTATTTCCGGACTGCAGCGATGCGGACGGCTGGGCCAGCGCGCTCGACGGCGCGTTCAGCCGCTTCCACATCACCACGCGCGACCGTGTCTGCGCTTTCCTGGCGCAGACCAGCCACGAATCGGGCCACTTCAACCGGCTCGAGGAGTCGCTCTTTTACCGTACGCCGGGCTGCCTGATGACCGTCTGGCCGAAGCGCTTTGCCACCGAGGCCAGCGCGCTGCCGTTCGTGGAGAATCCCGAACGCCTGGCGAACTTCGTCTATGCGCGGCGGATGGGCAATGGCGACGAAGCCAGCGGCGACGGTTTTCGTTTCCGTGGCCGCGGCCTGATCCAGCTGACCGGGCGCAGCAATTACCGGCAGGCCGGCGAAGCGCTCGGCCTCGACCTGGTGGCGGTGCCCGAGCGCCTGGTATCGAAGGAAGTGGCGGCCCTGTCCGCCGCGTGGTTCTGGGACAGCCATGGCCTGAACGCGCTGGCCGACCACGACAAGCCTGAGGACGACCTGGAAGATTTCGTGACCATCACGCGCCGCATCAATGGCGGCACCGCAGGCATGAAGGAACGGCTGGCGGCCTACAAGCTGCTGCGCAGCACCCTGGCCTGAACCGCACGCGGCACCTGCCCGCCCGGGACGGCTGCCTACCCCTGCCCCGGCACGTCCGCGAACGCCGCCTCGAGGCGGCGGATCAGCGGCAGGTGCATCGCATGGGTATGGCGATCCCAGCGGTCCATCGTCGACTGCAGCTCGTTCTGCAGGCGGTGCGCCAGCTGGAATTCGCGCGCACCCGCCGCCCAGATGGCAAATTCGGCCCTGGCGTCGAAGCTGCCGTGGCGGGTGACGGCCGCTTCGAATTCGGCACGGGCTTCATCGTTGCGGCCGGCACCGGCCAGGGCACGCGCCATCAGCAAGCTGGTCTGCTCGGGGCGGCAATGCGGCGCGGCCTGGCGCAGCCGCGCCAGGTGCGCCAGCGCTTCGGCATGACGGCCGCAGGCGACACTGGCCCGCGCCGCGCCGAGGCGGATCTCCGGATCGCCGGCAAAGGCGCCATGCAGGCACTCCTCATACGTGGCGGCCGCGGCTTCGGGATTGCCCGCTTCCAGCTGGGCATTGGCCAGCCGCATCTGGTTTTGCGCGGTGGCCGCGAAGGCAAACGCTTCGTGCGCCTCGCGCAGCTCGCGCGTGGGGTCGAACGCTGCCGCCGCACCGGCCACCATCCCGCGGGCACCGCGTTCGAGGCGCGAGCCGGGCAGGTATACGCCGAAGAAATACGCCACGCTGCCCAGCAACGGAAACAGGAACAGGATGACCAGCCAGACCATCTGCTGCCGGCTGCGGATCGCATGCGCGGCAAAGAAGATCGCCACCAGCACATGCAGTCCCAGAATCGCCATTGCCCTCTCCACTGCGCTCTCCATCTCCTTAACGAGCGCCCATTGTAGGGATTTCGATTCTTCCGTACAACTTACCAGCTGCAAGGCAATGCGTCTGCCGGAGGGCGGCCATTTACTTCGTTGGCTCGAAACGCACGCTGAGGCCGTCACGGGTGGTGTGGATCGCGGTCGGCACGTATTGCACGCCGAGATAGCGCAGCTCGTCCGGGCGGAAATGGTAGACGGGCACGTCGCGCACGATGCGTTCGACGACAACGTTGGCGGCGGCCGTCAGCTGGCCCTGCGTGGTCGCGTCGGTGCCGCCCACCGTGAAGCGCTCGATGCGGGCATCGCTCAGCACCACGGCATTGCGCACATTGTCCACCAGGAGCCGGCCCGACAGGGACACGCTGCCCTGCAACGCATGGCGCAGCAGCGGCGATGTGACGGCAACGTCGGCAGACAGCGCCAGCCGGTCATTGTCGCGCAGCAGGGCGACCTGCGGCCGCGAAAGCTGCAGCTCGAACACGCCGAGCGCGCGCTGCTGCAGCGGGAAACGCTCGTTCAGGCCGCGCTGCAGGCGCTCCAGCGGCACCGCCACTTCCCGCGGCCCGGTCAGGCTTGCACAGCCGGCCAGCATGGCCGCGGCGGCGAGCGGCAGGATCAGCAGTCTTCTGCGGGCGTTGGACTCCATCGGCATATATCCTCTCGTGGCAAGAATGCGGATGATAGCCGATCGGGGCGCGCATGTGCGCGAGCGTACGGTAGCGCGCCGGACGACGGCGTACCGTTGGGCCATGCATCCGCCCTCCGCTTACATCGGTACCGCCGGCTGGAGCCTGCCGCGCGAGACCTGGGGCGCCTTCCCGCCCGAAGGCAGCCACCTGGAACGTTATGCGGCCGTGTTCAACGCGGCCGAGATCAATACCAGCTTCTACCGGCCGCACCAGCCGAAAACGTACGAACGCTGGGCCGCCGCCACGCCGCCGCACTTTCGCTTCGCGGTGAAATTGCCGAAGTCGATCACGCACGAGGCCAGGCTGCATGGCGTCGACGACCTGCTGGCCCGTTTTGCCGGCGAAGCCGGCGCGCTCGGCGACAAGCTGGGAGCCGTGCTGGTGCAACTGCCGCCCAGCCTGGCATTGGATGCCAGCGCGGCGGCGGCGCTGTTCGGCGCCCTGCGGGAGCGCTTCAGTTGCATGATCGCGTGCGAGGCACGCCATGCCACCTGGTTCGCGCCCGATGCCACGCAACTGCTGCGGCAGGCCGGCGTGACGCGCGTGCTGGCCGACCCGGTGGTGGGGTATGCCGGCCCATTCGAACCCACGACCGCAGCGGCGTATGTGCGGCTGCATGGCAATCCACGCATCTATTACTCGCGCTACACGCCTGAACGGATGGACGAGGTGCGCGCCTGGCTGGCGCGCCACCCCGATTCCTGGTGCATCCTCGACAACACGGCGAGCGGCGCGGCCACCTCGAATGCGCTGGAGCTGATGGGTTTGGGTGATCAGGCCGCCAGGCCCGACACGCCCGACTTGTCGGAACGGTAGCGGTCGAACTGGTCCGGCGTGACCAGTTCGCCGAACTCCACGGTGCGGGTGGCGATATCGTGGTAGGCACCGACCAGCCCCATCTCGCCGCGCTCGATGCAATTGCGCAGGTAATCGCTGCCGGCAATGATCTCGGCCAGCGAGTTTTCCA
>DASVVD010001108.1:0-6511 GCA_036386715.1 Pseudoduganella sp. | reverse complement strand
AACCGAGCAGGGCTTCGCGGCCGTCGGTCGAGGCGGTCGGCTTCACGCCGCCGTAGGGATTGTTGGCGTTGCCCAGCGGCGCGCTGTTGAACCCTTTGTCGACCTGGTAGCCGGCATGCAGCCTGATCCAGCCCAGGTTGTAGCTCGCGCCAAGCAGCGTGTTGCGGCCGAGGGAGCGGTCGATCGCCGCCACGCCGGCGCTGGCAGCCACGTCCGAGTTCCTGCTGTTGTAGGCGAGCCGCACGACCAGCGGGCCCGCCGTGTAGCCGATCGCCCCGCCGAACTGGCGCCCCGCGGAGGCATCGCCCTGCTCGCCGGCGCTGTAGGCCAGTTCGGCATCGATGCCATGCGCACGCGGCATTGCATAGGTGATGGTGTTGCTGGTCCTTACATTGGTGCCCGAGTCGGGGAACAAGTTGCGGGCGGTGCCGGCGTAACTGGTGCCCATCGGGTCCACCACGTTGACCAGCGCGGTGTGCAGCGGCGTGAACTGGCGGCCCAGGGCCACCGTGCCGAAACCGCCCTTCAGGCCGACGAAGGCCTGGCGGTTGAAGATCGTGCCGGCCGCATCGACTTCGCCGGTATCGATCCGTGTGCCGGTCTCGAGCGTGAAGATGGCCGACAGGCCGTTGCCCAGGTCTTCGCTGCCGCGAAAGCCGATGCGCGACGCGGAAGCCGCCCCGCTCGTGACCTTGGCGACGTTGCCGGCGCTGCCGCCGCGTTCGCCGACGATGGCCGCGTCGGCGATGCCGTAGATGGTCACCGATGTCTGGGCCTGTGCGGCGGCGGCACTGCCGAGGGCAAGGATCATGGCTGCTGTTTTTTTCACTGCTGTCTCCATTGTTTTCGTTTGTTTTGATGTGTATCGACAGGCTTCGCGCACGGCGAAGCGCGGGCAAGGCTTGTCCGGCCGGGTAAGGCACAGCTTGGGGATTGTTGTCGCCGGGCCGGAGCGCACCGTTGGTGGCCCGCTTCACCGGAAAAGCCTGCCGGTGAAGCGGCTTTCCGGTGCGGTTTTCCGGTAGCCCGGTCAGGCGGCTTTTTCCGCCTCGATGACCGGTTCGACGATCGTGAACAGGATCAGCAGGCACACCAGCGCGCTGCAGCCCATGTAGGTGAACACGGCGCTCCAGCTATAGGCGTCGAGCAGCATGCCGGCAAACAGCGGGGCGCAGGCGCCGCCCACCTGCCCGACCGAATTGATGATGCCGAACGAGACCGGGTAGCTCGCCTTGCTGGCGAGGCCCATCGGGTACACGGCATAACCGCCGAAACCTGCGCTGACCGTGAGGCCGGCCATGAACAGCGTAAAGCCCAGGTAGGCGGCATTGTCGGGAGCGTTGATCAGCGCCAGCATCATGAAGATGGTGCCGAAGGCGCTGAGCATCATCAATGGCTTGCGCCGCTTGCCCAGCAGCCGGTCGGACACCAGGCCGCCCACCAGGTTGCCCATGACCGCCCCCAGGAACGGTGCCGAGGCCAGGAAGCCCATCTTGATCGACGTAAAGCCTTTCACTTCGACCAGGTAGGTGGGAATCCACGACATGAAGATATTGGTGATGCCGATCATGCAGCCGTAACCGATTGCCGCACCGAGGATGTTCCACGACGTGAACACGTGGCGCAGCGTGGTCAGTTGCGGCACCCGCCGGGTGCGGATCAGCGTGTCGAGCCAGCCCAGGTCGTATTGCCTGCGCGCCGCCGACGATTGCGCCTGGTCGACCACCAGCCCCGCTTCGCTGCGGATGTAGTCGCATTCCGCTTTCGAGCAGAATTTGCTTTCCTCGGGCGTATTCGTCACCGTGAAGATCCACAGGACCGACAGCAGTATCCCGGGGATGGCGAACACAAAGAAGATTTCGCGCCAGCCCCAGATCTCGATCACCACCACGCACACCGATGGCACGATCAGGGGTCCGAGCTTCGATGCCGTGAGCCACAGCCCGGTGGCGGTGCCCTTTTCCCTGGCCGGGAACCAGCGGTTGATGATGTTGGTGCAGCCGATGCCCAGCGGGCCTTCGGAAATGCCCAGGCCGATGCGGAAGAATTTCAGCAGGAATACCGACGACGTGGTGCCCATCAGCCCGGTGAAGATCGACGTGAAGATCATGAACACGGGGAACAGCACGCCGGTGACCTTGTTGCTCAGCTTCTTGTACAGCAGCCCCGCCGGGATCTGCACGATGCCGTAGGCGAACGAGAACAGGCTGATGATCATGCCGGCCTCGGTATTGCTGATGCCGTATTCCTTCTTCATGAACGGCAGGGCGATGCCCAGGTTGGCGCGGTCGGCGCAGGCGATCGCCCAGATCACGAAGATCAGCCCGAGCACCACCCAGCGGTATCTGCCCACCCTGGCCGGCACCGCTGCCGCCGAGCCGGTCCTGTCCACGTCACGCATTGCTTTGAGCTGTTCCATTTGTTTTCCTTTTTTATGGACTTGCCGCGCGGTTTGTCTCCTGCCGCGCTTCCTGCTGGTTACATGAACGTCACGGCGCCGCGCTGCGCGGCGCATCGGGCGTGCTCAGGTGGTCAGGCTGTTCTCCGGCCGTTGCCCGGCAAGCGCCTGGGCCAGGCTGGCCAGCACCATTTCGCCCATCGCGGTACGGGTTTCGATCGTGGCGCTGGCGCGGTGCGCCTGCAGCACCACCTGGTCCATGGCACGCAGCTCGGCCGGCACGTTCGGCTCGTCGACGAACACGTCGAGACCGGCGCCGGCGATATGGCCCGCCTGCAGGGCGGCGACCAGGTCGGGCTCATTGACCAGTTTGCCGCGGGCGATATTGACCAGGTAGCCGTTCTTGCCGAGGGCATCGAGCACGGCGGCATCGACGATGCCTTCGGCCTTGTCCGCGGCGGCCGCCAGCACCAGCGCATCGCTGTCGCGGGCAAGCTGGCGCAGGTCGGCCACGAACGGGTAAGCCAGGTCGTCCATGGGGCGCAGGTCGGTGTAGCGGATCGGGCACCCGAACGCCGCGGCGCGGGTGGCCACGGCTCGGCCCACACGGCCCATGCCGACGATACCGACGCGCATGCCGCTGAAGCGGCGCGACAGCGGAATGGCGCCGGGATGGGGATTTTGTGCCCACAGGCCATCCTGCACCACCCGATGGCCCGCGCAGATGCCGCGGCAGGCCGCGATCAGCAGGCCGATGGCAAGGTCGGCCACGTCCTCGGTCAGCGCGCCGAACGTGGCGGTCACGGCGATGCCGCGCTCGCGGGCATAGGCCAGGTCGACGGCATCGGTGCCCACGCCGTTGATGGCCACCACCTGCAGGGCCGGCAACTGGTCCATGACCGCGTTGCTGATCCCGGTATGGCCGCCGGACACCACGCCGCGGATGGTGGCGCCGACCTCGCTTACATACGCCGCCTTGTCCTCCTGCTCGAACAGGCGGTGCACGGTATAGAGCGCGTTCAGCCGCTCGTTGATCGAAGGAATCAGGATGGGGTTCAACTGCAGGATGCCGGGTTTCATAACGTGTCCTTGGTGGCGGCCAATCGATGGCGATGGAAATGGTGGCGGGAGCCTTGCTCGCCGCTCAACTTGCCAACGATGATAAAAGTCGCCGTAATGCCGGTCCAATGCGTATTACCAATTGTGTGATACCTTATCTGGATCACGAGGTGAAAGCGTACCGGCTCCAGGATGAAGGAATGTTTGATCTAAAACAATTACGCTGCTTCGTCACGGTGGCCACCGAGCTCAATTTTCGCCGCGCCGCGGAGCGCCTGAACATGACGCAGCCGCCGCTGACGCGGCAGATCCAGTTGCTCGAGCATGAACTGGGCGTGCAGCTGCTGGAACGCACCAAGCACTCGGTCAAGCCGACCACCGCCGGGCAGGTCTTCCTGGTGGATGCGACGCGGCTGCTGAACCTGGCCGAGCAGGCGGCCAACACGGTGCGGCGGGCCAGCAAGGGGGAAACCGGCAGGGTGCGGGTGGGATTCACTGGGGCGGCGGGGCATGAAATCGTGCCGAGGCTGCTGGCGGCCGCCAAGCGGGCGCTGCCGGATATCGACGTGGTGGTGCACGAACTGGTGTCAGCCGCGCAGATCGAGGCCTTCGCGGCGAATGCCATCGACCTGGGCATCATGCGCCCGCTGGGCTCGCGGCAGAAGCTCGAGTCGTTCCTGGTCGACGTCGAGCCATTGATCGTGGTGCTGCCGGCGGGCCACCCGCTGGCCGCGGACGGCGACGTGGACCTGGCCAGCTTGCACCGCCAGCCCTTCATCATGCATTCGCCCGACGACGGCAAGTATTTTCACGAGCGCGTCATGAACCTGTTCTGGTCCGCAAGGGTCATGCCCGATTTCGTGCAGTACATCGACCAGACGCCGACCATCATCTCCATGGTGCGGGCCGGGCTGGGTGCGGCCATCGTGCCGGCATCGGCCCAGCGCTTCAATTTCGACAACGTGGTGTTCCGGCCGATCCGGCACGATGCCGTGTCCGCCGAGATGATCATGGCCTGGCGCGCGGACCAGGCCATCCCGGCCGTCACGGCACTCAGGCTGATGGCGCAGCAGTACTTCCTGAATCCTGGTTTCTCGACTCCGGCGCGTTGACCGGCCGGTCCTGCCCGCCCTTCATCAGGGCATAGCCCGTTTCGCGGTCCGGCAGCAGGCCGGCCTGCACCAGGCGCGCCACGATGCTGCCATCGGTGCGCCCCAGTTGCGCGGCGATCTGCCCGATCGGCGTGCCGGCCTCGAACTGTTGCAGCAGCGTGCCGGCATCGTCCGCCGACCATTTCTTGCCCGCGTTGGGCAATACCACGCCGTTGCGCACGACCGGTGCCCGGCGCGGCGCGCGCGCGGCTGCGGCCGCCGGCGCATCCGGCAGCCTGTCGCGCAGCGCGTTGCGGGCGATGAACAGCGCGCGGATGACATCGGGCGCGGTACAGGCGTCGCCTTCGCGCAAGGCTTCGCCGGTGCGCGGGTCGGTGCCCAGTGCCAGCAGTTCGATGAGGTTTGATGCGTGTTGCGGGGTCATGGCGTGCCTTTCGCTCAGCGGTTCATGCGCCATGTTAGCTGCCGCGGCCGTGGCCGGCAGGCCGATCGGCCAGGTGCTGGGGCGCATCAATGGCAAACGACATCGGCGGAACCCGGCGTCAAAGCGAGCTGGTCAGTCACCGCCCGGCGCGATCGAACCTCAGCGGGCGCTTTTTTCCACTTGCGCCTGCGCCACCACCACCCGGGCGTTCAGCGCGATAACCGCGCCGGCGATCGACAGCAGCCCCAGGGCCACCGCGATATTCGTGTGCGATGCCACCCAGCCGATCGCGGGCGGGCCCATCAGGAAGCCCGTGTAGCCCACGGTGGCCGCCGTGGCCACGCCGCCGCCGGCGGACATGCCCGGCGTGCGCGCGGCGGCGGCAAAGATCAGCGGCACCACGTTGGCGGCGCCCAGGCCCACCAGCGCGAAGCCGAACGCGGCCACGGCATAGTGCGTGCCGAGCACGGCGATCAACAGGCCCAGCAGGATCGCCACCCCGCCGGACACCATCACGTTGGCCGCGCCGAAGTGCACCGTGAGTCGGTCGCCGGCGAAACGGCAGGCTGCCATCGCGATCGAGAACGCCGAATAGCCGATCGCCGCCGAGGCGGGCGTGGCGCCGGTGCGTTCCGTCAGCAGCAGCGCGCTCCAGTCGACCAGCGCACCCTCCACCGCCATGCACAGCAGCGCCAGCAGGCCAAGGAACAGCGCCGGGCCGCGCGGCAGCGCGAAGTGCGACGCATGCCCGCCTGACACCGGCCCTGCAATCACGCGCGGCATCAGCACCAGCGTGGCGGCAATGATGATGGCGCTCGTGGCCAAGGCACCGCGGCCGTCGCCGAAGCCGCCCTGGATCAGCAGCCCGCCAAGCCCCGCGCCCAGCAGGCCGCCCAGACTGAAGAACGCGTGGAACGACGACATCGTGGGAATGCCGCGGGCGATTTCCACTTCGCTGGCGTTGGCGTTCATCGACACGTCCAGCGCGCCGTTGGTGGCACCGAACGCGAATGCCGCGAAGAAGACGCCCACCGGGTGGCTGGTGCAGATCAGCACGGCCGTCATCGCGGCAAAGGCAAACGCCGATGCCAGCGTGGCGCGCCGCGAGCCCCAGTGCGTGGCCATCCAGCCGGCCACCGGCATGGTTGCCATGGCGCCGGCGGCGATCGTCAGCAGCAGCATGCCCAGCATGCCGGTATCGAGCCCGGCGCGGGCCTGCACCACCGGCACGTGGGCCGCCCACAGGCCGATGCCGGTGCCGTTCAGCAGGAAAATCGTCGAGATGGCCCAGCGGGCCCTGGAAATCGTGTCGTCGGTCATGGGTTGCCTGTTCAGCCTTTTTCGGCAAGAATCAGATCGGGGCCGCCAGTGCGGCGCAGCCTGTCGAGCAGGTCCGCGGGCACGTCGGCTTCGAGCGCGAGATGGTCCAGGTCGGCCGCGGTGCCGATGGTGAACGGCGCCGATGCCGTCAGGCGGTCGTTCAGCACGGCGGCGGCACGGCGCGCACTGCCGGCGAGC
>DASVVD010001107.1:0-3409 GCA_036386715.1 Pseudoduganella sp. | reverse complement strand
TCATGATCTGCGTGAACTCGCCCCTGGCCGACTTCGTCGAGCCGACGAAGGTCTTGAACTGGTCCAGCGCAGCGGCCTGCGCGGCGCCGGCAAACGACGCTGCCAGGGCCAGCGACACCGAGGCGGCGATGATGAAACGCTTCATATGCTTGTTTGCCATTCCCTGTCCTATTCTGCGGAGGCGGCCGGAACAAGGATGTCCCGGTTGCCGTTCGACTGCATCGGCGATACCACGCCGCTGTTTTCCATTTGCTCGAGCAGGCGCGCCGCGCGGTTGTAGCCGATGCGCAGATGGCGCTGCACCAGCGAGATCGAGGCGCGGCGGTTCTTGAGCACCACCTGCACCGCCTGGTCGTACATCGGATCGGCTTCGCCGCCGCCCTCGCCCGCCGTGGCACCGTCGCCGCCGCCCTCGCCTTCGAGCGTGCCGCCTTCGAGGATACCGTCCACGTAGTTCGGTTCGCCCTGCAGCTTCAGGTGGCTTACCACGCGGTGCACTTCATCGTCGGAGACGAACGCGCCGTGCACGCGCACCGGCAAGCCGGTACCGGGCGGCATGTACAGCATGTCGCCCATGCCCAGCAGCGCTTCGGCGCCCATCTGGTCGAGAATCGTGCGCGAGTCGATCTTGGACGATACTTGGAACGCGATGCGGGTCGGGATATTCGCCTTGATCAGGCCGGTGATCACGTCCACAGATGGGCGCTGGGTCGCCAGGATCAAGTGCAGGCCGGCCGCGCGCGCCTTCTGCGCGATACGGGCGATCAGTTCTTCGACCTTTTTACCCACCACCATCATCAGGTCGGCCAGTTCGTCGATGATGATGACGATGGTCGGCAGTTTTTCCAGCGGCTCGGGCGAATCGGGCGTCAGCGAGAACGGATTCGGGATCAGCTCCTCGCGCTTCTGCGCGTCGGCGATCTTGGTGTTGTAGCCGGCCAGGTTACGCACGCCCAGCTTCGACATCAGCTTGTAGCGCCGCTCCATCTCGTTGACGGCCCAGTTCAAAGCATGGCCGGCCTGGCGCATGTCGGTCACCACCGGCGCCAGCAGGTGCGGAATGCCTTCGTAGACCGACATCTCCAGCATCTTCGGATCGATCAGGATCATGCGCACGTCGTGCGGGTCGGACTTGTATAGCAGCGACAGGATCGTGGCGTTGATGCCCACCGATTTGCCCGAGCCGGTGGTACCGGCCACCAGCAGGTGCGGCATCTTCGCCAGGTCGGCCACCACCGGCTTGCCGGCGATGTCCTTGCCCAGGGCCACGGTCAGCGACGAGGCGCTGTCGTTGTAGACCTTCGAGCCCAGGATCTCGGTCAGGCGCACGATCTGGCGCTTCATGTTCGGCAGCTCGAGCGCCATGTAGTTCTTGCCGGGGATCGTCTCGACCACGCGGATCGAGGTCAGCGACAGCGAGCGCGCCAGGTCGCGCGCCAGGTTGACGATCTGGCTGCCCTTCACGCCGGTGGCCGGCTCGATCTCGTAGCGCGTGACGACCGGGCCCGGGAAGGCGGCCACCACCTTGGCATCCACGCCGAAGTCCGACAGCTTCTTCTCGATCAGGCGGCTGGTGAATTCCAGCGTTTCGATCGACACGGTTTCCTGCGCCGGCGGGGCATCGTCCAGCAGCGACAGCGGTGGCAGGTCGGTGTTCTCGATGTTCTGGAACGACAGCGGTTTTTCGCGCGGCGCCTCGGGTTCCACGAACAGCGAAGGCTGCTTTTCCTTCGGCGCGCGCGCTGGCGCCTTGTCGGCAGGCTCGATACGCCCGGGCTTGTCGAACTGTTCGGCGCGTTCGGCGCGCTCGGCCTTCTCGGCCCGCTCCACCGCTTCGGCTTTCGGCACCACCACCATCTGCGGCTCCACCCGCAGCATCGGCGCTTCGGCCGGGTGTTTTTCCACGTGCTTCTCGCGTTCCTTGACGACCACTTCCTCGCGCTTCACGGTGGCCGCCGCGCCCTGGCGGCGGTCCTCGCGGTCTTCGTAGCGCAGGATCACCCAGTCGATGGCCGTTTCGATCGCCCCGCCGATGCGCTCGGCCACCGTCAGCCACGAAACGTGGAAGAACAGCGACGTGCCCATGCCGAACAGCAGCAGCAGGATCAGGGTGGCGCCCGTGAAGCCCAGGCCTACATGCGCGGCATGTCCGATCAGCTGGCCCAGCACGCCGCCGGGGGCGCGCGGCAGCTGCACCGGCAGCGAATACATGCGCAGGTATTCCAGGCCCATGCTGCCGATGAGCAGCAGCACGAAGCCGATCATGCGGATGATGCCTTCGTGGGCATGTTCCTCGTCTTCTTCTTTTTCCAGCACAAACCTGTTGGTCAGCCGGCGATAGCCGCGCCAGACGAAGCGCACCAGGTAGAAGCAGAACCACCAGGCGGAAAAGCCGAAGATGTAGAACATCAGGTCGGACAGCCAGGCGCCGCCGCGGCCGCCCAGGTTGACCACCTTGGGCACCAGGCTGGCGTGCGACCAGCCCGGATCGCCCTTGTGGTAGCTGGCCAGGATCAGCACGAAATACAGGCAAGCGACGGCCAGCGCGAACCAGCGCGCCTCCGACAGCAGGCGCACGAGCCGGTTCGGCAACGGTTGTCTTTCGGTCGCCGTGCGCCGATAGGAATTGCTCGTCTGTTGCGTGGTTTTACTCATGAAGACAACTGTGGGGAATGTGGTGCAAACGTGTTGCGCTAAGGTAATTATTTCTATTGCGCTTATTTTAAGGCATCCGGGCCCTTTCCGGCCTCTCAATTCAAGAAAGCAGGGGTTGGCTTATAATCGCGGTTTGCTTGACCGAACCACTTGTGCGTTTCGGCAACGTCTCCATATACGCGTTATACCTAATTAGCAGAGAAGCCTCATGACCACTACCAAACATGCCCGCGTCCTGATCCTTGGCTCCGGTCCGGCCGGCTACAGCGCCGCGGTGTATGCCGCGCGCGCCAACCTGCAGCCGATGCTGATCACTGGCGTCGAACAGGGCGGCCAACTGATGACGACGACGGACGTGGAAAACTGGCCCGGCGATCCGCTGGGGGTGCAGGGGCCGGAACTGATGCAGCGCCTGCTGCAGCATGCCGAGCGCTTCAATACCGACATCGTGTTCGACCACATCCATACGACGAAGCTGGATGAAAAACCGATCCGCCTGATCGGCGATGCCGGCGAATACACCTGCGACGCGCTGATCATCGCCACCGGCGCCTCCGCCCAGTACCTGGGCCTGCCGTCCGAGGAAGCGTTCATGGGCCGCGGCGTATCGGCCTGCGCCACCTGCGACGGCTTCTTCTACCGCGGCCAGGAAGTGGCCGTGATCGGCGGCGGCAACACGGCTGTCGAAGAGGCACTGTACCTGTCGAACATCGCCACCAAGGTCACGCTGATCCACCGCCGCGAGAAGTTCCGC
>DASVVD010001106.1:0-6530 GCA_036386715.1 Pseudoduganella sp. | reverse complement strand
CGACCAGCGCCAGGAGTGTGCGTTCGAGCGCCGGGTTTGGTTTTTGGGCCAGCACGTGGACCATCTCGAGTTCGACCGACAGGCGCAGGAAATGCGCCTCGCGCGCCGACGACAGGTCGACCGCGCGCACCCGCGTGGCATGCTGCGGGAACACCTCGACGAGCTTTTCATCGTCCAGCCGCGCCAGCGCGTCGCGCACCGGCGTCACCGACACGTCGAAATACCCGGCCAGTTCGTTGCGCGACAGGACGGCGCCGGGCGCCAGCGCCAGCGTGACGATCAGTTCACGCAGGTGTTCATACACCTGGATTGCCGCGCTGCGCGACCGGTCGAGCCGGAAAGTGCCTGGTAAGGTGTGTTCGCTCATGTTCATCATTGTCCATTGCCCTGCCGGCTGCCGGCCATACGGCCGGAATCAACTTGGTGAGCGATTGGCCGCGCCGGCCCCCGATCGCTGGACAGTGCGGCATGGCTGCGGATAATCGCCTGGATCTATCGAGCCGAGCCACAGCAATGCCCCTGCCGCTTCCCTTCCCCATGCTTTTCCCGACGCCTTGCCCGACGCCATGCCGCGCCCGCACGCATGGCACCATTCCACTGGCTGCGACGCTGCTGCTGGCCGCCATGTCCGCCGGCGCCGCCGTGCGGCTGCCGGCCATCCTGTCCGACCACATGGTACTGCAACGCTCGGCCACCACGCCAGTGTGGGGCTGGGCCGACGCGGGCGAAGCGGTGTCCGTGCGCTTCGGCGATGCCACCGCCACGGCCCGCGCCGGCGCGGACGGCCGCTGGCGCGTCGATCTCGACCTGACGAAAAGCGCCGGGACGGACGAATTGTCGGTGCGCGGCGCAAGCGGCGAAATCGTGGTGCGCGACGTGCTGGTGGGCGACATCTGGCTGGCCTCTGGCCAGTCGAACATGCAGAAGCCGCTGGGCGAACGCAAGGGCGAGCGGCCCACCTTCAACTACCGCGAGGAAATCGAGGCGGCCGAGGCGCCGGACCTGCGCCTGTTCAAGGTGGCCCGCCGGCGCGCGCCGCAGCCGGCCGACGACGTGGCCGGGGAATGGGTGCGCTGCAGCCCTGCGTCGGTGGAGCGCAGCGCGTTTTCCGCGGCCGCCTATTTCTTCGGGCGCCGCCTGCACCGCGAACTCGGCGTGCCGGTCGGCCTGATCGACACCAGTTATGGCGGCACCCGCATCGAGCTGTGGACACCGGCCGCCGCGCTGGCAGCGGCACCGGACCGCCAGCCCGCGGCCGACGACGCCGTGCTGTACAACGGCATGGTGGCCGGGCTGGCACCGTTCGCGCTGAAGGGCGTGCTGTGGTACCAGGGCGAGTCGAACCTGATCGAGGACGGCGGAGCCGCCTACACCGCCAAGATGGCCGCGCTGGTCGGCAGCTGGCGGCAGGCGTTCGGCGCCGGCGCCCCGGCCCGCCGCCTGCCTTTCTACTATGTGCAGATCGCCCCGCACCTGTACCACGTGGTGCGCAGCGCGAAAGTCGCCGACCCGGAAGCGGCGGCCCGCCTGCGCGCGGCGCAGGCGGCGGCGCTGGCGATTCCCGGCACCGGCATGGTCGCGACGAGCGACCTGGCCGACGACCTGGCCGACATCCACCCGCGCGACAAGCGCACGGTGGGCCTGCGCCTGGCGAACCTGGCGCTGGCCGATACCTATGGGCGCCGGGATCTCGCGGCACAGGGCCCGCAATGGCGTGCAATGACGATCGATGGCGGCCGCGCGCTGCTGTCGTTCGATCATGCGCAGGGACTGTTCGCCAGCGACCGCAAGGCGCTGTCGTGGTTCCAGGTGGCCGGCACCGACGGCCGCTGGCACCCCGCGCAGGCCGTCATCGAGCGTGACCGCGTGGCGGTGCGCAGCGACCGGGTGCCGCAACCGGCCAGGGTGCGCTTCGCATGGGACGAAGCGGCGCAACCGAACCTGGTCAATAGCGCCGGCCTGCCCGCCCTGCCTTTTTCGACGGATGAACCGGTCAGCGCCGCCGTGCGCTGATCCTGGAGACAACATGAAAACCCTTGCCGCCCTTGTTTGCACCATTGCCGGCGCCCTGGCCGGCGCCCTGCCGCTCCATGCCGCCCCGGCAAAAGAGCGGTTCGACGTCGCCGTTACCGTGGACGACCTGCCCGCGCACGGCAACCTGCCGGCGGGCATGACGCGGCTCGGCATCGCCGAAGCCCATTTGCAGGCGTTCAGGGCACACGGCGTGCCCGAGGCATTCGGCTTCGTCAATGCCGCCAGGCTGGCGCAGGAGCCGGACAGCGCCGCCGTGCTCGACCTGTGGCGCGGCGCCGGGCAGCCGCTCGGCAACCACGCCTACAGCCACATGAACCTGAACAGCGCACCGTCGCTGGCCGCCTGGCAGGCCGATGTGGCCGCCGGCGAACCGGCTGTCGCCGCGCACATGGCCGGCGCCGACTGGCACTGGTTCCGTTACCCGAACCTGGCCGGCGGCAGCGACGAAGCCACCCGCAGCGGCGCACTGGCCTGGCTGCGGCAACGCGGCTACCGCATCGCCGACGTTGCCATGTCGTTCAGCGACTGGGACTATACGGACGCCTACGCGCGCTGCGTGGCCAGACGCGACGATGCCGCCATCGCCGGCATGAAGGCGCATTACATGGCCCGCGTCGACCGTGAAATCCTGCGCACGCGGGAACAATCGAAGCGTGTGTTCGGCCGCGTGATCCCGATGGTGCTGCTGACGCACGTGGGCGGCTGGAGCAGCGTGACGCTGCCGGACGTGCTGCGGCGTCTGGATGCGGCCGGCGCGCACTACGTGACGCTGGCCCAGGCGAGCGCCGACCCGGCCTATGCCACGCCCGGCGGCGGCACGGTGATCGAGCGCGTTGCCCGGCAACGTGGTATTGCACTGGACGACGCGGAGGCGATGTTTCCCGACCAGGCGCCGCCGCTCGACCTGAAGACCGTTTGCCGGTGAGCGCCGGCCCGAGCGCAACCACGGGCCGGCCAGGTTATGTGAGCCACCTAATATATTAGTATTTTTCAGCCATGCCCATGCGACACCAACCGATGGAAGCTCCATGAACGCCATTTTCCCGATGCCGCGCCGCCTGGGCGCCACCCTGCTGATGGTCGCCGTTGGCGCCGGCTGCGCGCTGCCGGCGCATGCCGCCCGTTTCGTTTACAACTTCAATCCTGGCTGGCGGCTGGCCGTGGCCGACGATCCGGCCGCCGCGCAGCCTGCATTCGACGATGCCGGGTGGAAGCGGGTGACACTGCCACGCGCGTGGAACGAGGACGATGCCTTCGCCAGGGACATCGTCGATCACTCGACCGGCATCGCGTGGTACCGCAAGCGCTTCACGCTGCCGGCGGCGGCCAGGGGCCGCAAGGTATTCCTCGAATTCGAAGGCGCGCGCCAGGCGGCGGAGGTGTATGTCAACGGCAGGCGGCTGGGCCTGCACGAGAACGGCATTACCGCGTTTGGCTTCGACATCAGCGCCGCCCTGGTGCCCGGCGAGAACGTGGTGGCGGTACGCACCGACAACAGCTGGGACTACAAGGAAGCGGCCAGCGGCCAGAAGTACCAGTGGGCCGACCGCAATTTCAACGCCAACTACGGCGGCCTGCCGAAGAACGTGAAACTGCACGTGACGGACCGGCTGTACCAGACCCTGCCGCTGTACTCGTCGCTGGGCACGACCGGCGTGTATGTCCATGCCCGCGACTTCGATATCGCCGGCCGCCGCGCCACGGTGTGGGCCGAGTCGGAGGTAAAGAACGAGTACGGCCAGCCACGCACGTTTACCTACGAGGTGCGGCTGCGCGACCGCGACGGCCGGGAAGTGGCGCGCTTCGCCTCGCCCGCGCAGACGGTGGCGGCGGGCGCCACGGCCACCGTCAGCGCCCATGCGCCGGTGTCCGGCCTGCACTTCTGGAGCTGGGGCTACGGCTACCTGTACGACGTGGAAACCACCCTGAAGGTGGACGGCAGGCCGGTCGACACCGTGACCACGCGCACCGGGTTCCGCAAGACCGAATTCAGCGGCGGCATGGTCAGGCTGAACGACCGGGTGATCCAGCTGAAAGGCTATGCGCAGCGCACCTCGAACGAGTGGCCGGCGGTGGGCATGTCGGTACCGGCATGGCTGAGCGATTACGGCAACGGCCAGGCGCTCGCCAGCAATGCCAACCTGATCCGCTGGATGCACATCACGCCGTGGCGGCAGGACACCGAATCGCTGGACCGTATCGGCCTGATGCACGCGATGCCGGCCGGCGACTCGGAAAAGGATGTGACGGGGCGCCGCTGGGAGCAGCGCATCGAGGTGATGACGGATGCCATCATCTACAACCGCAACAGCCCGAGCATCGTGTTCTACGAAAGCGGCAACCGCGGCGTGAGCGCCGAGCACATGCGCGAAATGAAGGCGCTGCGCGACAAATTCGACCCGCACGGCGGCCGTGCCTCGGGCAGCCGCGAGATGCTGTCGACCGCACTGCAGGGCACCGCCGAGTATGGCGGTGAAATGCTGTACATCAACAAGAGCGCACGCATCCCGATGTGGGCGATGGAATACTCGCGCGACGAAGGGGCGCGCAAGTTCTGGGACGAGCTCACGCCGCCGTTCCACAAGGATGGCGACGGCCCGCTGTACAAGAACGAGCCGGCGCCTACCTACAACCGCAACATGGATACGCACGCGATCGAGAACGTCAAGCGCTGGTACGACTACTGGCGCGAGCGGCCGGGCACCGGCACGCGCGTGTCGTCGGGCGGCGTGAACATCGTGTTCTCCGACTCCAATACGCACCACCGCGGCGCCGAGAACTACCGCCGCAGTGGCGAAGTCGACGCGATGCGCATTCCCAAGGACGGGTTCTACGCACACCAGGTGATGTGGGACGGCTGGGTCGATGTCGAGCGGCCGCGCGCCCACATCGTCGGCCACTGGAACCATGCCGCCGGGACTGTCAAGCCGGTGACAGTGATCTCCAGCGCGGACAGGGTGGAACTCTGGCTGAACGGTGCGAAGCTCGGTGATGGCGTGCAGAGCGAGCGCTTCCTGTTCACGTTCGACGGCGTGGCCTGGCAACCGGGCGAGCTGAAAGCCATCGGCTACGATGCGGCCGGCAGGCAGGTCTGCGAAACGACGCTGGCAACTGCCGGCGCGCCCGCCGCGCTGAAGCTGACCGCGATCACGGCGCCACAGGGCATGCGCGCGGACGGCGCCGACCTGGCACTGGTGCAGGTCGAAGTGGTCGACGCACGGGGGCGCCGCAACCCGGTGGCGCTCGATACGGTGAAATTTGATTTGCAGGGCCCTGCCGAATGGCGCGGCGGCATCGCCCAGGGGCCGCACAACCACGTGCTGGATCGCGAACTGCCGGTCGAGGGCGGTGTCAATCGGGTGCTGGTGCGCAGCACCACGCAGGCTGGCCGCATCGTGCTGCGCGCCAGCGCCACGGGCCTGGCGCCCGCAACAGTCACGCTGGACACGCAACCGTTCAGGGTCGAGGGCGGCCTGGCCAGGCAGTTGCCGGCCGACGGGCTGCCGCTGCACCTCGACCGCGGGCCGACGCCGGCGACGCCGTCGTTCACGGTATCGCGGGTGGCGGTGCCCGTTGCTGCGGTCGAAGCAGCCAGCAATACCGGCGATGCGGCATTGACGTATGACGACGACGAGACAACCAAATGGTCGAGCAAGCCTGGCCAGGGTGCGGTCACCTACCGCCTGGCGCAGGCGGCCACGCTGACGGAAATCTCCTTGAAGCTTTCCGGCTGGCGCGAACGCAGCTATCCCCTGCGCGTGTTCGTCGACAGCGAGGAGGTGTACAGCGGCATCACCCCGAAAAGCCTTGGCTACGTGACACTGCCACTGAAGCCGCGACAGGGCAGTACGGTGCGCGTGGAACTCAACGGCGAGGCGGACGAAAGCAATGCCATCAAGCTGACCGAAGTGGCCAACCAGGCAATCACTGATACCGGGGCCAATCAGACACCAAAAGGCGTGCTGTCGATCGTCGAGATCGAGTTCTACCGCACACCATGACTGGCCGGCGGCGCCAGTGCCCTCCATAAGCCCGCGCTTATCGATGCCGCCAGTCGTTCCGATTGGTCTTTGCGCCGCCGGGGTCCTACGATGGAGGCAACGAAAGGAGTCGCCATGACCACCCGCCCTGATGCATTACCCGCCTCTGCCGCGCCGGACACCCTGCCGGCAGCGGTTGCGATCTTTGCCGGCCTGTCGGCCAGCCTGGTCGCGATCGGCCTGGCCCGCTTTGCCTACACCCCGCTGATCCCGCCGCTGATCGATGCCCGCTGGTTCGCCGCCAGCGACGTCGTCTATCTCGGCGCGGCCAACTTCGCCGGCTACTTTGCCGGCGCGCTGTCCGGCCGGCGCCTCGGCGCGCGCTTTTCCAACCGCACCATGCTGCGGCTGATGATGGCGCTGGCCGCGCTGTCGTTCGCGGCCTGCGCGGTACCGGTCTCGCTGGCCTGGTACTTCGGCTGGCGGCTGCTGTCCGGCTTTGCCGGCGCCGTGGTG
>DASVVD010001105.1:0-1667 GCA_036386715.1 Pseudoduganella sp. | reverse complement strand
TTACGTGAACATCGCGCGCAGCACCAACAGCAACGTCAATATCGCCACGCAGATTTCCACCACCGGCAGCTCGGCGGCCGGAGCCAGCTATACTGGGGCAAACAGCGGTACCGGCGCGGCTGCGCCAGGCGGCACCACAACGCCTTCCGGCAATAACAATTCGACGACGGTCGTGACGAACCGGGCCGACAACAATTTCTGGTACAACCTGGAAAAGAATATTCGCGACATGCTGCGGCCGACCAACCTGAACGACCCGCTGGCCGATCCGCTGGCACAGCTGCGCGAACAGGCCGGCACGATGCTTCAGGGCGGCCAGGGAGGCCAGCAGGGCCAGGCAGGCCAGCAGGCCGGGCTGGCGCCGGGCCAGCAACCCGGCCAGGGTGGCGCCACGCCGGCCGGCGCCTACCAGCCGGCCTTCACGGCACCGGCCGGCGCCACCCAGCCGGCGGATGCGAACTACCCCGGCGTGCAGGCCGGTGCCGCGCAGGCGCGCGCAGCGGCCCAGCGCATTGCCCCGTCCGTCATCGTCAACCCGGAAGCGGGCATCGTCACGGTGCGCGCCAGCAGCCGCCAGCACGACAAGGTGCGCGAGTTCCTCGATACCCTGCAGGCGGCGGCCAAGCGCCAGGTGATGATCGAGGCCACGATCCTCGAGGTGCGCCTGTCCGACCAGTACCAGCAGGGCATCAACTGGCAGCGCATGGCCAGTGGCGGCGCGGTGTTTGGCCAGGGCAACATCGCATCGTCGACACCACTGAGCGGCAACGAAGCAAGCGGCAACGGCATGTTCAACCTGACGTATTTCAACCCGCTGAGCGCGATCGGCAACATCCGGACAGCGATCCAGCTGCTCGAATCGTTTGGCAAGGTGCAGGTGCTGTCGAGCCCGAAACTCAGCGTGCTGAACAACCAGACGGCGTTGCTGAAAGTGGTCGACAACAATATCTTCTTCACCCTGAAAGTCACGCCGGCGGTCACCAACTCGTCCGGCGGCGTGGCCTCGCCCGCCACCTACGAATCGCGGGTGGAGACCGTGCCGGTCGGTTTCGTGATGAGCGTGACGCCGCAGATCTCCGACGAAGGCGAGATCACGCTGAACGTGCGGCCCACCATCACCCGGATCGTCGGCCAGGTACAGGATCCGAATCCCGAGCTGACGCGGCTCAACGTCAAGAGCACCGTGCCGGTGATCCAGGCGCGCGAGCTGGAGTCGGTGATGAAGCTGCACAGCGGCCAGACCGCGGTGATGGGCGGCCTGATGCAGGATTCCGTGGACAATACCAAGAACGGCCTGCCGCTGCTGTCGCGTGTCCCTGTACTCGGCAACCTGCTCTCGTACCGCAATGAAGGCTCCAGCAAGACCGAACTGGTGATCTTCCTGCGCGCCATCGTGGTCAGGGATGCCAGCATGGAAGGGGATTACCGCGACCTGCGCTACTTGCTGCCTGGCAAGGAACCGCTGAACCGCGAACCGTACGGCGTCAAGTCGCCGGTGGGGTCGCCATGAGCCTGCTGATGCAAGCTTTGAAGAAGGCCGAGCGCGCGCGGCAAAGCGGCCTGCTGGAAGAAGACATGCCGGTTTCGGACGTGCCGGTCTCGGACGTGCCGGTTTCGGACATGCCGGTCTCGGACATGCCGGTTCCGGACGGGTCGGGCCGGGACGT
>DASVVD010001104.1:0-4594 GCA_036386715.1 Pseudoduganella sp. | reverse complement strand
CCGCCGCCATTGCAACGATTCGCGTCAATTGCCGGCGATACTGAGAATATTCCCATCCGGGTCTTTGAACCACGCTACTTTCATGGCGTCGCCAACGTGGATGTCCCCAAGCAGTTGTAACCCGGGCATCTGGTAGTGTTCGAATGTGACGCCCTTGTTTTTCAGCGCAGCGACGATCTCCTCGATCTCGTCACCCACTGTCCAGGTTGCCGAAGTTGCCTTATTGCCGCCCGCGAATTCGGACTGGTACACCATCAGTTGCGAGCTTCCGCTCAGATAAGACAGGACTTCGCCTTCCGCTTCGCCACCGACGGGGTTTTCCTGAAGTCCAAGTACGTTGCCGTAAAACGCCCGCGCCGCCGCGATATCGCGCACCGCGATCGTTGCCATAGCTTCCGTGTTTGCCAGCATGATGACCTCCATGGGGATTGAGCCGCGAAGGGTAGCGCTCTTGCACCTGGTACAGCGCGCCGTTGACGACCATGACAGCGCATTGCACCGCGGACGGCATCGGCGCGCCGCACCGGTCCGATCTGTGCAAAGATCCGCCACATGATTCCTTTGTTTCCACTCAATACTGTGCTGTTCCCGGATGGCCGTCTCGGCCTCCAGGTGTTCGAGGTGCGCTATCTCGACATGATGAAGAAATGCATTGCCGATTCGGAGGAATTCGGCGTCGTGGCGCTGGCCCAGGGTGACGAGGTGCGCAAGCCCGGGCAGCAGGAAGCGATCGCCCCGATCGGCACGCTGGCCCGGATCGTCGACTGGACGGCGCCGCTGCCGGCGCTGTTGCATGTCACCTGCCTGGGAACCCGGCGTTTTCGCATCCTGTCGGCCGGGCAGCTGAAGCACGGCCTGTGGATGGCCGAGATCGAACCGCTGCCCGATGACATGACGGTGCCGGTGCCGGACGAGCAGCAGGACGTGGCCAACGCGCTTGGCACGCTGATCCGGTCGTTGCAGCAACGCGGCGTGAGCGAGGTGCAGATGCCGATGGGCGCGCCGTACCGGCTCGATGAAAGCGGCTGGGTCGCCAACCGCTGGTGCGAGCTGCTCGAACTCGACCTGCCGCAAAAGCAGTTGCTGCTGGCGCAGGACAACCCGGTGCTGCGGCTCGAGCTGGTGCAGGACGCGCTGTCGGACAGCGGATTCCTGACGTAGCAGTCCAGCCGTTACTGCGCTCAGGGCGGCGTCAGGTCTTCTTCCGCCGCATGCACCCGCACCGACCAAAGTACGCCGGCGGCCAGCAGGATGATGGCCGCCGCTACCAGCGGCCGTGGCCCGGCCTGGCGGTACATGAAGCCGTACAGCAGCGCGAACAGCGTCTCGAACAGAATCAGCTGGCCGGACAGCGTGACCGGCACGCGCCGGCTGGCCACGTTCCATAGCTGGTTGCCGATCACCGAGGCACCCAGTGCCAGCAGCGCATTGCAGGTCCAGAACAGCGTCCAGTCGCGGCCGCCGGCGGCACTGGTCCCACCCGTCACGCCGCCGTACCCGACGGCCACTGCCACCGCGGCGACAGCGAGGGCGATGATGCCGGTCGACAGCCCGTACAGCGCGGACCACTCGGCGCTGCTGAAATGGCGATTGGCCTTCAGGTAGCGCGCATTGTCGACGGCATACCAGGTCCAGCACAGCAGCGCAGCGGCCGCGCAGGCCAGCCCGGCGGCCGTCTGCCATGCCGGCCGGCCCGACTCATGGGCGTGCATGAAAACGTCGACATTGATGCAGGCGATGCCGGCGGCGACGATGGCCAGCGGCAGCGCCAGCCGCGCCAGCGGCACCGCGCCGTGGTCGTGCCGGCCCATCAGCGTGACGGTAATCGGCAGCACGCCGATGATCAGCGAGGTGGGCGCCACCCCGGCCAGTTTCACGCCGGTAGCGAGCAGGGTGTAATAGACGATGTTCCCGCTGACCGCATGCCGCAGCAACGCAAGGCAGTCGTTGCGGTCGAGCCGGTGCGCCAGGCCGGCGAGCTTCGGCAGCAGGAGCAGCAAGGCCATCGCGCCATAGGCCATGTAGCGGCCGAGGGCCAGTTCCAGCGGCGAAAACGCCGTCAGCATCGCCGGCACGATGAACACCATGCCCCACATCGCGCCCGCCAGCAGGCCGCACAGTACACCCGTCCACATCGACTTCTCCCCACGCATCGTCAAACCGTTTCCCCAGGCTAAGGTTGCGACAGTCTCGCACAGACTGCGCTATCTTGACCCGCCAGACAACGGTGAAGCACAAGCGGGAGAACCATCATGACTGACCAGAACATCATCGAAGCGCTGAAGCGCGAGGCGCGGCCGTTCGACGGCACCGATTTCGACTACCTGCTCGAATGCATCGGCGATGCATCGATCGTGCTGCTCGGCGAGGCGACCCACGGCACACGGGAGTTCTACCGGCTGCGCGCCGAGATCAGCAAGCGGCTGATCGTGGAAAAGGGCTTCGACGCGATCGCCGTCGAAGCGGACTGGCCGGATGCCCTGCGCGTGAGCCGCTACGTGCAGCACGGCGGCGACGACATGACGGCGGAAGGCGCGCTGGGCGGCTACAAGCGCTTTCCGCAATGGATGTGGCGCAACCACGAAATCGTCGACCTGGTGAACTGGCTGCGCGCGCACAACGCGCACGTGGCGAGCAACGTGCGGCGCGTGGGCTTCCACGGGCTCGACCTGTACAGCCTGCAGCAGTCGATGCATTCGGTGATCGCCTACCTGGAGCGGGCCGACCCCGAGGCGGCAAAGCGCGCGCGCGAGCGGTATTCGTGCATCGACCACATGGCCGAGGACCCGCAGCACTACGGCTATGCCACCACCTTCGGCATGAAGGAGGACTGCGAGAAGGAAGTGGTGCGGCAACTGACGGAGCTGACGCGCCAGGCCGACCTCCACTTGCAGGAGATGGGCGGGCAGGTGCCGGACGAACTGTTCTACGCGCAGCAGAACGCCCGCGTGGCGCGCAATGCCGAGACCTACTACCGTTCGATGTTCCAGAGCCGTGACGAATCGTGGAACGTGCGCGATTCGCACATGGCCGAGACGCTGGAAGCGCTGCGCGAGCACATCAGCCAGCGCACCGGCAAACCCGGCAAGATCGTGGTATGGGCCCACAATTCGCACCTGGGCGATGCCCGCGCCACGGAGATGGGCAGGCAGGGCCAGCTGAACCTGGGGCAGCTGGTGCGCGAGCGCTACCGTCCGGAAGACAGCTTCCTGCTCGGTTTCACGACGCACACGGGCACCGTTACGGCCGCTACCGACTGGGATGGCCCGGCCGAACTGAAGAAGGTGGTGCCGTCGCGGCCGGACAGCGTGGAGCGGCTGATGCACGACACATCGACCGCCACCGGCCTGGGCCAGTTCCTGCTGCCGCTGCGCGGCCACGACAGCGTGCTGGCACGGCTGCCCTCACGCTACCTGGAACGGGCGATCGGCGTGATCTACCGGCCCGACACCGAGCGCCAGAGCCATTACTTCCGTGCGGATGTGGCGAAGCAGTTCGACGCGCTGGTGCATGTCGACCGCAGCACCGCGCTGCAGCCGCTCGAACGCTCCGCACTGTGGCAGCAGGATGAGGTGCCGGAGACGTATCCGAGCGGCTTGTAGGGAGATCACGCCGGGCGACACCACGGTGCCGGGCACTGTGTCAGGCGATGTGTGAGGTGATGTGTGAGGTGATGTATGAGGCGCTCAGTGAGGTGATGTATAGGCGCTATTTCAGTCGAGGTGTCACACGATCTGTTACGCCATTGCCCACACGAGCGCCGCCATGAATGCCAGGTTGGCCAGCACGCTCCAGCGGAATTTCGCCTGGAACGAGGCCTTCGACGATTTATGCCGCACCAGCCGCTGCGCCAGCCATCCGCCCGGCCAGCCGCCGGCCAGGCCGAGCAGCAGCAAGGTGCGCTCGGGCGTGCGGCGCCGGCCGGTGCGGGCGGCGCGCTTGTCGCGGGCATAGGCGGCGAACGTGGCAAGGCTGGCACACAGGATCCAGCCCGCCAGCGCCACGGCATATACCAGGGCAGGAGCCGTCACCAGCGGGCCATTTGCGGCGATCAGAAGTAGTTCAGGCCCAGTGCGGCCTTCACTTCATCGGCCGTCTTCGCGGCCACCTCGCGGGCACGGTACGTGCCTTCCTTGAGCATCTGCATCACGTAGCCCTTGTCCTTGGCGAACTCCTCGCGGCGCGCGCGGATCGGTGCCAGCAGTTCCTGCAGCACGACTTCCAGGCGCTTCTTGACGATCGAATCGCCCAGGCCGCCGCGCACGTAATGCGCCTTCATTTCCTCCAGCGCCGCCTTGTCGTTGTCGAAGGCGTCCAGGTAGATGAAGGCGACATTGCCTTCCAGGTGGCCGGGGTCCTGCACGCGCAGGTGCAGCGGATCGGTATAGACCTTCTTCACGGCGGCGGTGATCTCGTCGGCCGAGGCGCCCAGGTTGATCGTGTTGCCGAGAGATTTGCTCATCTTCGCCTTGCCGTCGATGCCCGGCAGCCGGCCGATTTCCGGCACCAGCGCCTTGCATTCGACCAGCACGTCGCGGTTGGCGATGCGGTTGAAGCGGCGCACGATCTCGTTGGTCTGCTCGATCATCGGGAT
>DASVVD010001103.1:0-5713 GCA_036386715.1 Pseudoduganella sp. | reverse complement strand
TTGTGTGCGCTGCGTCGATGGAATGCAGTATGAACAACCCGGGAAGAAAACAAAAACGGAAAGATTGCCTTCCTATTATCGAAAATTTCGAACGCTAGGGGAGCCATGGTTTTGCCACCATCAGAGCGGCTTGGCCACCATCAGCCAGAACACCGCCAGGAAGGCGAAGAAGGCCGGAATGCCGAGCACCACCCACACCTTGAAGTAGCGCCAGAACAGCGGCGGCAGCGGCGTGTTGCCGGCAACCGCCGCGGCGGACAGGTCGCGCAGCCGCATCTGCAGCCATACCACCGGCAACCAGCACAGGCCGGCCATGACGAACAGGATCACCGACCACACGATCCACAGGCTGTCCAGCGGGTAGCCGGCAATGTGGACCAGGTAGAACCCGGTCAGTGGCTGCACGACCATCGTGGTGGCGGTAAACACCCAGTCGGCGAGGACGACGATGCGCGATACCGCCGCGATGGCGGCCACGTTGCGGCTGACGACCGTGAGCAGCAGGTACCACGCCGAGCCGATGCCGGTGCCGAACAGGAAGGTCGCACTGAGGATATGCAGCCATTTCACCAGGACATATTCCATCACCCATTTCCCTTGTGGGCATTTTTTTGCGCCGTTTTCTGCGCATGTTTCCGTGCATCGTGCCGCACCTCCTGCCGCGCTTCTTTTTCCATCTCGTACAGCAGCCAGATCATGGCCAGCATCGGCAGGTTCTTGCTGAGCGGACCATACGGGTGCCACAGGAATTCAGGCAGGCGCAGCGCGATCAGCACCGTATAAAAGCCGATCAGCGCGAGCTGTGCCAGCCACAGCGGCCGGCGCCGGCGCGGCGGCAGGGCCAGCGTGCCGATGCCGAACGCGAGATCGAGCGCGCTGGCGCCATACAGCATCAGCGGCGCCAGCAGTGCCGGAACGCCGGTGCGTGCGAGCAGCCGGTAGCTGTCTTCCACGGGCCAGGCGAACGCGGAAACGAAAGCCGTCCAGATCCACACGATGGCCAGGCTGAGGCGCAGCAGCGGCAACAGCCAGTCCAGTTGCGCCGCCTGCCGTTCGGCCCGGGGATGCGTGATGAACTGGTCCACGGGGCGCGGCGGCCGGCCCAGCAGCCGCACCGTGGCCGCCGGATCGGCGGTGTTGCCGCGCGTGAGCATGCGCAGCGTGTCCGGGGTCAGCGGGCTGCCGGGCACGAAGCCGCCCACCCAGGCAGCGGCGCGCGCGATGCTGTACGGCAGCCGCAGCACGCGCAGCCGTCCCAGGCCGAGCCTGCGCCGCAGCGCGGCCAGGTAGCCGATGAAAGGCAGCGGGGCGGGGCCGACCAGCGGCACCCGGGCGCTGCGTGGCCCGCCTTTCTCGTCGAGCAGCGCCACGATGGCGGCGCACACGTCCTCCACGTGCACCGGCTGCACCGGCTGTGGCGCGCTGCCGAAGCGCACTGCGAACGGCATGGTTGCCAGCATGCGGAACAGGCGCGCACTGGCCCCTTCGGGACCATACACCAGCGATGGCTGCACGATGCGGGAACGCAGCGGCAGTGTCGCAAGGAAATCGTCCGCTTCCTTCTTGCTCAGGTGATAAGCGGTGGCGGCGCCTTCGTCGGCGCCCAGCGCGGAGACCTGGATGACCTGGCGCACGCCGGCCTGTGCGCAGGCGGCAAACAGCGCGCGCGGCGTCCGGACATGCAGGTGGTCGAAGGCCTGCCCGGGGGACTCGCGGATGATGCCCACGGTATTGATGACCGCCTCCACGCCGGACAGGCGCGCCACCCAGTCCGATTTTTCGCTATCGTGGGCAAAGTCAGCCTGGATGAAGTCGCACCCCGGCACTGCCCGGCGGCCGGCGCACAACACGCGGTGGCCCCTGGCGCGCAGCAGCGGCAACAGGCGGGAACCCAGGAAGCCGGTCGCCCCGGTGAGCAGGATCAGCATTGAACGCCCTCGTTGTCACGGAGGGTCCAGTATAGGAAAAATCCCAGGAATTAGGAGAACATCATGGACAACTGGAAGCAGGTCATCATCAAGGGCATGTTGCCCGGCACGCTGGCAAGCCTGGCATCGACCGGGGCGCTGGCGTTGCGCTCGAAGGAGGAAACCGGCAGTCCTTATGCGGGCGCCAATGCCATCAGCCATGTGATATGGGGCGACCGGGCCTTCGTGCATGACGAACCGACGTGGAAATACACGTTGACGGGCTATGCGATCCACCACGCCAGTTCGCACTTCTGGGCCAGCGTGTTCGAGCAGGCGGCCGGCAAGATCTTCGACAGGCAGGGCGTGGCACCCAAGCTGGCCGCCGCCGCCGCCGCTTCGGCCGTGGCCTGCTTCGTCGACTACAAGCTCACGCCGCAACGCCTGCAGCCTGGTTTCGACGTGCGCGTTTCGAACCGTTCGCTGGCAATGGTCTATGGCGCATTCGCCATCGGCCTGGCGGCCGGCGCGCTGCTCAATCACCGCAACCGCTAGCAACCTGCAATCCGGCAGTCTGGATTGCCGGACCGCCGGATTGCCGTATCAGCGCGCCTGCCGGTCGGCCGGCGCCTCCAGGTCGAGCCAGGCACGGCCGGCTTCCAGCACCAGGGCCAGTTCGTGGCGCACCGCGGTAAAGTGCGGTGCGAGCCGGCTGGCGGGCAGTTCCGCGATCGCCGCTTCGGCCTCCATGGTGGCCCTGATCAGCCGCTTGGCGCCCAGTACGCCGATGGCGCCGCGCAGCGCGTGGAAAGCGCGCGCGGCGGCTTCCAGGTTGCCGGCCGCGAGTGCACGGTCCGCTTCGTCCGCCGGCGCCATGCCGCCTTCGAGAGCGCCTTCCACCATCTTGCGCATCAGCGCGCGTCCTTTCGGGTCGCGGCCCATCACGCGGCCCAGGCTGTCCATGCTGAAGACCGGTTCGCTGTCCTGCAGCGCTGGCAGGAGCTGCCGTTCCACCGCCGGCAGCGATGGTTCTTCCGGCCCGGCCGGGCGGCGCCGCGCCGGCAGGTGCCGTTCGATCACTGCCATCATCTCGTCGACGACGACCGGCTTGGCAATGAAATCGGTGATGCCGGCAGCCACGCAGCGGTCCCGTTCCGAAGCCAGCACGCCGGCCGTCATGGCGATCACCGGCAGTGTCAACTGCAGTTCGCTGCGGATCGCGGCGGTAGCCGAGAAGCCGTCCAGCACGGGCATCTGCATGTCCATCAGCACGATGTCGTAGCGTTGCGCATCCACGCGCAATATGCCGAGGGCCTGCTGGCCATCGCCGGCCACGTCGAGAGTGGCGCCGGCATGTTCGAGCAGGCCGCGCGCCACGGCCTGGTTCAGCGCATTGTCTTCCACCAGCAGGAAGTGCACGCCCTGCAGCCGGCCGGCATGGCTGTCCGCGGCAGCAGCGCTGTCGTCGCCCCCGGCCTTGGCGACCAGCGCCTGGTGCAGCGCGTCGAACAGCGTGGAACTGGTGATCGGCTTGACCAGCACCGCATCGGCCTCGGCGCTCCTGGAAATCTGTTCGAGGCGTTCGCGGGCAAAGGCGTTGAGCATCACCACGATCGGCTGCGGCCGGCCGTCGGCTTCGCGGCGGATCGCCGCGGTGGGCGCGTAGCCGTCCGGGCCGGCCATGTGCCAGTCGGCCAGCACCACGTCGTAAGGCCGGCCGTTGCGCAGGCGGAACGAGAACATCGCCAGCGCGGCACTGCCGGAATCGACCAGGTCCGCTTCCCAGCCCCAGGCCCGGATCAGCTGGCCGATCAGGTTGCGGCTGGTGGTATTGTCGTCCGCCACCAGCACGGCAAGGTGGCCGGCCGCCGGCTGGCGCGGCGCCTCCTGCCGCTGCACCACCCCGAACGGCAGCTCGAACCAGAACCGGCTGCCTTGCCCAGGTTCGCTGTCCACGTGGATTTCGCCGCCCATCATTTCGATCAGCCGGCGCGAGATCGCCAGCCCCAGGCCGGTGCCGCCAAAGCGCCGCGTGATGCTTTCGTCGGCCTGCGTGAAGGCCTGGAACAGGTGCGACAGCTGTTCGGGGTTCATGCCCATGCCGGTATCGCGCACCTCGAAGCGCAGCACTGTACCCGCGCCACTGGCGCCGGCCAGCCGCACCTCGACCACCACCTCGCCCTGCGCCGTAAACTTGATCGCATTGCCGGCCAGGTTGACCAGCACCTGCTGCAGCCGCAGCGCATCGCCGCGCAGTAGCCGCGGCACTTCCGGCTCGACCACGATGGCCAGTTCCAGCTCCTTGTCGCCGGCATTCATCGTCATCGTCGTGCCCAGGGTGCTCATCGAATCGTCCAGGTTGAACTCGACGGGCGAAAGCTCCATCCGCTGCGCTTCGATCTTCGAATAGTCCAGCACGTCGTTCAGGATGCCCATCAGCGAATCGCCGGCGGTGCGGATCATGTGCAGGTACTTGCGCTGCTGGGGCGTGAGCGCGGTGTTCTGCAGCAGTTGCGCCATGCCCAGCACGGCATTCATCGGCGTGCGGATCTCGTGGCTCATGTTGGCCACGAAGTCACTCTTGGCGCGGTTGGCCGCCTCGGCGCGGTCGCGTTCCCGCTCCAGTTCGGCGGCACGCATTTCCAGTTCGTCCATCAGCTCGACCGCATGCACATCGGCCACGGAGCGTTCGCGCATCAGCTCGTTGAAGGCGCCGGTCAGTTCGCCGATCTCGTCGCGCGACGTCACCGGCACCGCCTTGAAGCGATACGGTTCGCCATGCAATGCCAGGATGGCATCGCGCAGCCGCACCAGGGGCGACATCAGCCGCAGCGTGATCCAGCTGATGACGGCGGCCGCCATGAGCGAGGCCAGCGTGCCCCACAGCGCGAGGCGCGCCAGCAGGTCTTCGAACGGTTCGAAGGCCTCGCTGGCCGGCAGCGTGGCCACCAGGATCCACGGCACCGTCCTGAGCCGCTTGTAGCTCTGCAGCGCACGCACGCCGCTGCCATTGGTACTGAGCACGGTGCCTTCGAAGCCTTCGCGGATTGCCCGCAGGGTGGAGGGATAGCCGCGCGGATTGCGCGACTGCATCAGCAGGGCCGGATCGCGGTGCACCACGTAGATCGACGGTTCGTATCCGGTCACGATGTAGTAGAAGCCGGTGCGCCCCACCCGGGCGGTGCGCAGGTGGCCCAGCAGGTTGTCCTTGTAGAGCCGCAGCACGCCGACCAGCACGCAGGCCACTTCGCCGTCCTCGTTGAGCACGGGGGCCACCATCTGCACGATCGGCTGCTTGTTGGCCTTGCCGATCACCGGCTCGGCGATCAGCGCCGTCTTTTCCTTCAGCACGCGCTGGAAGTAGGCACGGTCCGCCACGCTCACGCCGGGGCGGCCCGGCAGCGCCGGCACATCGGCCACGATGGTGCCGGCCGGGCTGACGACGAGGATGTCGTCGAACAGGCGCAGCACGGCGCGGTAATCGTAGTGGGCGCGCAAGGCGGGCGGATCGCTGCAGATCTCGCGTGGCTGCCAGCGCGCCGACTCCGCCACGATGTCGCGCAGCAGGGTCATCTTTTCATCCAGCTCGAGCGCGGTGCGTGTGATCAGCGCATCCTGCTGCGCGAACAGCACGCGCGAAAAGTCTTCCTGCATGCGCTGGGCCTGCAATATGGTGACCAGCGCGATCATCACGATGGTGGTGATGGTCGTCGCCAGCGCGACTTTCGCCTTGATACCAAGCGGGCGCACGGTCTCCTCTCGCCTCGGTGTTATCTGTCTTGTGGGTGCACTATGCGCCGCTGCCG
>DASVVD010001102.1:0-2604 GCA_036386715.1 Pseudoduganella sp. | reverse complement strand
ATCTCGGCACCTTGCCGCTGAAACGCAATACTGCCGTCAACAGATAATTGCTCCTCCAAGATCGATAACTGATCGGATCGCTCGTCCAGACCCAATGCCAGCACGTACGCGAAAACGTGTTGCTGTAATTTCACCTCAAGCTCGAAACGCATTGGGACGCCAGTCAAGCCCGGCACTAAATCGCTTGAGTTGATCAGTTCCGAGACGTACATGCGACCGCGGCCTATAGCTTGGAACAGCGCAAGCACATGCCTGATAGTGGACTTTCCACTCCCATTTTTGCCCAGTAATAACGTGGCTGTCTGATCCTGCGGCCGGAACTCAAAGTTCTGAAAGCAGCGAAAATTATGGACGTACATTCGTTGTAGCATTGCGGGTCACCGATTTGTAACAGATGGCATCAGAAGTAGGGAGTTCTCTAGTTCGCAGTATAGCAATGCAGTCCGCAGAATTAGACCGTCCACCCCCCATCGGCATAAATCCGCTCGCCATCGAGATACACGCCTTCCGTGACCGCGAACACATCGACGTGGTAGCGCGCATCCTTGCGCCGGATCTGCGGCTTCTGGTATTGCCCGTGCTTGGCGCCCAGCGACAGGTGCACGCCGCACATGCGCTCATACGTGCCGATATCGTCCACCGTGCGGGTGGCGGAAAATGCCCGGTTCATGCCGAAGCCGAGTTCGCGCACCCATACTTCACCCTCGTGGGCGCGGATGATGGCCAGCATGTCGTCGAATGCCGGCGTGCTGTTTTCCGCGCCGGTCACGCGGCCCCGCTCGACGATCATCGTGACCGGTCCGGCAGGGCGGTTGACGCGGAACGACGTGTCGCCGAACACGAACACGCGCACCCGGCCGTTCACCGATTCCAGGTCGCGCGCCTCGGTGAAGACTTCGCCGATGGGGAACAGGCCGCCCACGTTCTTCATCGCCGAGTAGTCGCCGATGTTCAGCTTGGCTTCCTCGAACGGCGCGGCGAACGTGAGCTGGGCACCGCCGCCGCTGTCCACCATGCCGCCCTGCGCGCGGTCCAGCCGCGCCTTCAGCGCATGGCCCGTGCCGCGGAAGTAGGCCGGATCGTAGGCCAGCGCGTCGATATACACCAGCGCCTGTTCGCCGGGCATGCGCGACAGGTGCAGGTGCTCGATCACCTTCAGGCCGCGCTGGAACAGCTCCATGCGGATGCGGTATTCGTTGAGCCGGAAGCTGGTGGTCTGGACCAGCACCACCAGGTCGCGCGGCGCCAGCTTCGCGAACGCGGCCAGCACCTGGTCGGCGGCGACCGCGTCGAAGTCGATGAAGATGCCATCCGGCAGCGCGTGCCGGTAGGCTTGCGTCAACACTTCATTCAGTTCGCTGCGGCGGTCGAATACCACCAGCGCCCGGTGCGCAGGCCCGTGTTCGAGCGCATAAGCCAGCAGGTCGGCCACGTTGCGCGAAGCCGTGTCGAGGGCGGATGGTGGAAAAGTCGTCATGGTTGCAGGGCTTATAAGGAAAACGCAAAAGTGTTGCGGCGGGCTCATTATAAATGTCGCTCCCGGCGTGCAATGCTTGTAGCGGCAAGGGGTGCAAGGTAGAATCGGCGGAAGATATAGCCTACGGGCAACACTTAGAAGACCCGCGCAACCACGGAGCACAGGATGAGCATTACGTTTGGCCAGGATTTGCCGTTGGAGCGGCCCGATGCGGATGGCCGCGCGGCGCTGTTCGTCCCGAAGGCGGACATCAAGGAAGATGTGCTGCTGACATTGCGCAAGGGTGCCGCCGTGGTCGGCTTCGGCAACCATGACCGCACCGTCACGATCTACTTTGAAAGCAACCGCTTCAACGAGCCCACGCTGGGCATGTGGGAGCAGAAGGCGCGCAAGGCCTATGCCCGGCTGGTGGACGACCTGCCCACCACATCGAAGATGACGACCCGGCTGGAATACTTCGAGCAGGTGGGCTACATCAGCGGCAAGGGCCTCACCATCCGCCGCATGGACAGCCTGAAGCGCTGGCTGACGTTTTCCGAGGCGCTCGACACCGCGCCGGCCGGTGAAAGCGTGACGTGGGCGCCGCCGGCACCGCCGAAAAAATCCAGCACCGGCAGCGACCTGTAGAAATACCTCCGGCCTGCAAAGTCGCAATCAACGCCCCGCCTCCGAGCGGGGCGTTTGTTTCTGGTCGCTGCCGCGCCCTGACTCCTGAAGCAAATGCGTTATGATTGACGCAACAGATTGCAATGGCGGACGGGGGATCGATGGATGAATGGTGGCGGGCCGGGGACAGCGTGTGGCGCGAGGATACCGCCACGTCCACGCGCTTCGTGCTCGAGGCGGTGCAGGGCGTGCCACGGATCGACTGGGAACTGGCGCGCGGCCGGTTGACGGACGTGGCGCAACTGGTGGGCGCGGCGCTGCCCGGCACGTGCGCGCACGCGGCGATTTTTCCCCAGGGCTTTGCCTTTTGCCCCGAGTGCGGCGCGCCGCTGCGGGCCGCCGCGCCCGCGCCGGAGAAGGCATGGTGGGGGGCCGCCACCGGCGCGCTGCCTGCCGGCGCGGAGCCGCTGCCGCGCCACGTGCCGCACGGACTGCCGCAAACGGCCCTGCCGCTGGGCGAA
>DASVVD010001101.1:0-7489 GCA_036386715.1 Pseudoduganella sp. | reverse complement strand
CGGCGTTGTGCACGCCCATCGCTGCGGCGCCGAGCATGCCGGTGACGAGCACCAGCGGCGCATCGGGACTGTCGATCGGCGCGGCCATCAGGGCCGTCGCCATGAAGCCGGTCAGCAGCACGAGCTGCATCGACAGCATGGGGCGGATCGGCACCGTGCCTTTCCGTTCGCAAGCGTTGCCGAGCAGCCGGGTGGCCACCACGCCCGCCCCGAAGGCGGGGAAGGCGAGGCATTTCAGCAGCAGCGTGGCGTGCGAAGGATGGGTCAGCGTGGCACCGATCAGCACGAAGTTCCCCGTCACGTGGGCCGTGAACAGGCCATACAGTGCCACGAAGCCGGCCGTATCGACATAGCCGGCCATGGCGCCCAGGCAGATGCCGAGGAACAGGTCGCTGGGCGGTACCCGCATTACGACCGCAGGAAGGCCAGCAGGTCCGCGTTCAGGCGGTCCTTGTGGGTGGTCGGCAGGCCGTGCGGCGCGCCTTCGTACACTTCCAGGCGGCCCTGCGGCAGGATCTCCACGGCGCGGCGCGCGGTGGCGGCGATCGGCACGATCTGGTCGTCGTCGCCGTGGATCACCAGCGTCGGGATCGTCATCTTCTTCAGGTCTTCCGTGAAATCGGTCTCGGAGAACTGCTTGATGCAGGCGTAGGCCGCGCGGATGCTGGACTGCATGCCCTGCAGCCAGAACGTGTCGCGAACGCCGGACGAGTCCTTGGCGCCGTCGCGGTTGTAGCCGTAGAACGGGGTCGTCAGGTCCTTGAAGAACTGCGAACGGTCGTTCCTCACGCCGGCGCGGATGCCGTCGAACACCTCCATGGGAGCGCCGTGCGGATTGTCCGGGCCCACCAGCATGCGCGGCGTCACGGCGCCCACCAGCACGGCACCCTTCACGCGGCCGGTGCCGTGACGGCCGATGTAGCGCGCGACTTCGCCGCCGCCGGTCGAGTGGCCTACCAGCGTGATGCTGCTCAGGTCCAGTGCCTCGATCACGGCCGCCAGGTCGTCGGCATAGTGGTCCATGTCGTTGCCGTGCCATGGCTTGCTCGACAGGCCGTGGCCGCGGCGGTCATGGGCGATCACGCGGTAGCCGTGCTCGGCCAGGAACAGCATCTGGTCTTCCCAGGCATCGCCCTGCAGCGGCCAGCCGTGGCTGAACACCACGGCCGGGCCGTCGCCCCAGTCGGTGTAGCGGATGATGGTGCCGTCGCGGGTGGTCACGGTGTTGATGGTATGTGCGGTCATGGCGTCCTCTTGAACGTTGGTTGTGATGTTGGGCATTGTCGGCAATTTACGGCTCGCGCAACACTGCACTAAGGGAGAGGGCGGGGCGCCACGGCAGGGGGTTATGGCGATGGCCTGGCGTCCTGCACACTGCCGGCACCGAATTTTTACAGGGGCAGCCATGTCGATCCTTTCCCGTACGTTCGCGGTGCGCACCCTGTGCGCGCTGCTTGGCGCGGCCAGCCTGGTCGCCGCCACCGTCGCACAGGTACATGCCGCCGCGCCGTTTGCCGCTGCGCAGGCGCCCGGCTGGTACCGCGTGGCGCTCGGCCGCTACGAAGTGACGGCGCTGCTGGACGGTACCCATCCCTTTCCGGCCCACGAGGTGCTGACGCGCGGCGCCGCAAGCCTGGAACGCACCGATCCCGGCCTGGCGGACCGGCTGCTGGCCGCCGCGTGGCTCAAGGCCCCGGTCGAGGGCTCGATCAATGCCTTCCTCGTCAACAACGGCACGAAGCTGGTCCTGATCGACGCCGGTGCCGGCGCGCTGTACGGCGCGGACGGCGGTCACCTGCTGGGCAACCTGCGCGCGGCCGGCTATGCGCCGGAGCAGGTCGATGAAGTGCTGCTGACCCACCTGCATGCCGATCACGTGGGCGGCGTGGCCCTGGGTGCCACCGCCGCGTTCCCGAATGCGGTGGTGCGCGCCAACGCCCGCGACGCCGCCTACTGGCTGAGCAAGGACGAGCAGGGCAAGGCGCCGGCCTTCCTGCGCGGGATGTTCGACGGCGCGATGGCATCGCTGAAGCCATACATCGCCGCCGGCCGCTTCCAGCCCTTCGATGCGGCGGGCCGGCTGGAGGAGGGCATCACGGCACTCGCCTCGCCCGGACATACGCCGGGCCATACGGCCTACCTGGTCGAGAGTGTCGGCGAACGGCTGCTGGTGTGGGGTGATACGGTGCATGTGGCGCCGGTGCAGTTCCCCGATCCGGGTGTGACGGTGAAATACGACAGCGATCCCGCGCAGGCCGAAACGCATCGCCGGCAGTGGTTCGCCGAGGCTTCGCAACGGGGCGACTGCGTGGCGGCGGCGCATATTTCGTTCCCTGGCCTGGGGCATATCGTGCCGGGTCCGGATGGCTACCGTTGGCTGCCGCTGAACCACGTGGCGCGCACGCCGGTGGCTGGCGGCGTGCCGCTGCCGCACCCCTGCGCGCGCGGCGATTGAACGGATGCGGCGCAGGCCGACCGGGACGCGAGGCGTTCTCCTACGCTTTATTGTTGAGCAGGGTGACAAAATAGACATGTCATCCCGGCAACCCGCCGGCGCATCGCAAGGCCATTGGCCCAAAGGAGAACAACATGCACCTTCAATTGATGGCGGCCGTCGCCGCCCTGGCGTTCACCGGTGCCGCTTCCGCGCAGAGCCATTCCGTCAGCAACATGGCAAACCCGCCGCAGGCGCAGTCGGACAACAAGGCGGCGACGGAAGCCACGCCGGGCAGGACGGCCACGGCGCACCAGAACTCCAACAAGCAGAAAGACAAGAACGCCGGCCAGACCCGGAATGCGCCGAAGGCCGGCGGCAAGGCCCAGGGCAAGGCCGAAACCAGCGGCAGCTCGGTCACCGGTGAACGCGACGGTGCCGGCACCAGCGCGACCGCCACCACCGGCACCGGTGCCGGCAATGGCGACCAGGGCGCCGAAGGCGCGATGGAGATCAAGCCATCCGAGGCCTACACCAACCCGGTCGAGCGCCATGCGCTCGACGAAGCGCCGAAGAGCGGCCAAAAGTAAGTTCGAGCAAGTTCGCGGGCCAGGCCCGGCAGTGAAGCCCGACAGTGAGGCCGGCGGCCAGACTCCAGGGCCAGGCTGCCGGCGCAAGGTACGGGGCCGGATGCCCGGGCCGCGTGGCGTTCCCTCAGCGTCGCAGCGGCCAGGACGGAACCGGCCCGGCCTGGCCGGCCTGCGGTCCCAGCTTGTCCAGCGATTCCGCCATCCGCACCAGCCTGACGAATTCGGCGCGATAGCCTTCCGTATCCTGCCCGCGTGCGGCGTTGGCCACTGCCGCGATGTCCGCGTAAGCCATGTCGGCCAGCTGCGGCTCGCCGCGCAGCCGCTGCCCGAATGCGGCGACTGCGACGGCGAAGCGCTGGTCGTCCGGCGCCGCGTCGAAGCTCCTGCGTGCCGAAGCGGCGGCAACCGGGTGCTCGAGCTGGCGGCTGGCCGCTTCGCCGGGCAGCTTGTAGCGCAGCTTCACGAAGCACAGCTCGCCGCCGCTGCTCCTGGCGCCAGGCCTGCGCTCTCCCTTGTTTCCCCGCTTGTTCCCCGGCTGGTTGCCTTCATACCGCGGCGGATCGACCAGCCCGGCCGCGTTTCCGGCCGGAGTAATCTCGTAGAGCGCCGTCACCGTGTGGCCGGCGCCGATATCGCCCGCATCCACCTTGTCATCCTTGAAATCCTGGCGCTGCAGCATCCGCGTCTCGTAGCCGATCAGGCGGTAGGCCGCGACCTGCGCGGGATTGAACTCGACCTGCAGTTTCACGTCGTTCGCGATCGGGAACATGGTCGAACCCAGCTCTTCCCCCAGCACCTTGCGCGCTTCCAGCAGCGAATCGATATACGCGGCATTGCCGTTGCCCGACTGGGCCAGGCGCTGCATCAGCGCGTCGTTCAGGTTGCCCGCGCCGACCCCGAGGATCGACAGGTAGATGCCGCTCTTGCGCTGGTCGACGATGAAGTTTTCCAGCTGGCGAGGATTGGTCATGCCCAGGTTGAAGTCGCCGTCCGTTGCCAGGATCACCCGGTTGACCGCTTTCGGGTCGAAGTTGCGCGCCGCCAGTTCATAGGCGCGCTGCAGCCCCGCGCCCCCGGCCGTGCCGCCGCCGCCCCGCAACGCGGCAATCGCGTCGACGATCTTGCCGCGCTCCTTGCCGGCCGTGGGTTCCAGCGCCACTTGCGTGCCGTTGGCATAGGTGACGATGGCCACGGTGTCCTCGTCGCGCAGCTGCTCGGCGAACAGGCGGAAGGCTCCCTGCAGCAGCGGCAGGCGATCGGGCGGCATCATCGAGCCGGACACGTCGACCAGCAGCACCACGTTGGCGCGCGGCCGGGCGGCCGCCTTCATGTCATAGCCGCGCACCGCGATGTGCACCAGCTGGTTGCCGGCCTTCCAGGGGCTCGGCATGACCTCGGTGCCGATCGAGAACGGCCGGGCCGGGTCGCGCGGCGCGGCGTAGCGATAGGGGAAGTAATTGACCATTTCCTCGACCCGCACCGCCTCGGGCGGCGGCTGCCGGCCGGCGGTAAGCATGCGCCGCACGAACGCATACGAGGCCGTGTCGACGTCGGCGCTGAAGGTCGACACCGGTTGCTCGGCGACCAGCACAGCCTTGCCGGCTTCCTTGCCGGGGAACCTGTCGGCGCTTTCGGGGCGGGGAATGGCCGGCATGTAGTGCGCTGGCGGCGCTGGCGGCGCTGGCGGCGCTGGTGGCGCCGGCAAAGGCACGGTGGCACGGTGATCCGAAGCGCGCGCGCTGCCCGCGACGAGCGGCGCCGGCGAAATTGCAGCCGCATCGGCAGCCACATTTACAGCCGAACCCGGCGGCGGCGCCGGCATGGCCTGCCCCGGCACGGCTAGGCGGGCAGGGTCGCTGCTGCAGGAGGCCAGCAACAGCACCGTGCAGGTGAGTGGAAGGAGAAAGACCGGCGATTTCATGAGGGACCTCGGCAAGGTTCAGGGGCCCGAGCAAGATGTCAAAAAGACATTGTCCTGTCAACCGGCGTTACAACTGGCAACCAGTGCCGGCGTGGCAGAAAAGCCGAACTGCATGTGGAAGCATGGTGGAAGAATCGCGGAACAATGGCGGAACAATGGCGGAAGGCAGAAAGAGTCGAACTTACAGAGGAACGGCTAACGCCCCTCACCGGGTTTGAAGCCCGGCCCCATCACCGGATGAGAATGCCTTCCTCGGCGTGCTGCAGTACAGCCCGCAGTACAGTCTTAACACAGCCTCAACCCGCATCGGGCCAGCTGGCGTTGGGCCGCACCAGGTGGCTGTTGCGGACGCGGCGAGTATAGCCGACACGGTCGAAAAACTCCAACACCTGGATCGCACGCTTGCGGCCCAGGCCCGTCGCGTCGCGGAAGCTGGCGGCCTGGGCATCCGGCAGCGCCGCAACGATGCGCGCCATCTCCGCCAGCGTGCGTGGATGGTAGAACAGGTCGGGCACCACCTGCGCAAGCTGGCCGGCGCGCGCCAGCTTGCGCAGCAGGCGCCGCACTTCTTCCTCTGGCACGCGGCACGTCTTTGCCAGGTCGCGCACCCACGGCGGGTCGAAGCGGCCCGCATCGAGCGCCGCCAGCAGCGGCGCGGCCAGGGCTTCTTCCTCTCTTGTCAGGGCCACGCTGTGGCCCGGCAGGTGCAGGCTGTGGCCGCGCTGCGCGATCGCACCGGTCGCCAGCATGCGGGCCACCAGCACCGGCCACAACGCATCGTCGGCATCCGGCTGCGCCATCCGTTTCAGGCGCCACAGCTCGGGGCCGGCGTCGTCCGGCTGCCTGGCGTGGAAGGCAGCCAGCGCGTCGAGCGCGGACTGTTCCAGCCGCGCCAGTGCCGCTTCGGCGATCCACACTTCGTCGCCGCCGGCCAGCGGCAGGCGCAGGCAGCCTGGCGGCAGCGCGATCGCATCGGCCGGCAGCTGGGTCAGGCGCACGAGCGCCGCGGCGCGCAGGCCGAGCGGGCTTTGCGCCAGCAAGCCAGCCACGTCGCCGCCGTCGACATAGGCCTGCAGCGCAGCGAGCCAGGCCAGTCGCGCGGGACTGCGGCGCTTGCGGGCGGCGCCGAACGGGTCCAGCACGGTGCCGCCGCCGATCGTCTGCGTGGCCTGCGCATTGCGCACCACGAAGCGGTCGCCCGGCACCGCGTGCACCGGCACGCCGAATACCAGCTGCACGCGTGCCGGCAGCCCTGGCTGTACCGTATCGGCGTCGAGCGGGACCACGTGCGCGGTATGGTGCGAGGCGCCCAGGTGTACGTGCACCGGCGACCAGGCTTTCAGCACGGCGCTTTTCGCGCCGCCTGCCAGCGTGAGCGAAGCATCTAACCGTTCCGAGCACGCCTGCAAGGCCGGCGCCACGATCCAGGTGCCGCGCTCGATGTCTTCCTTTGCCACGCCGGCCAGGTTGAGCGCGAGCCGCTGTCCGCCATGGCCTTCGGTGGCGCTGCGGCTTTGCGCATGCATGCCGCGCACGCGCGCCGTTTTCCCGCCGGGCGCGAGCACCAGCGTGTCGCCGACGGCCACGCGGCCGGACAGCGCGGTGCCGGTGACCACCGTGCCCTGGCCGGACAGCGTAAACACGCGGTCGACGCCGAGCCGGAACAGGCGGCGATCGTCGCGCGACGGCAGCGTGTGCGCCACGCCGGACAGGTGAGCGAGCAGGGCGGCCACGCCGGGGTCGCCGGGCTGCGTGGCGGCGGTGCGGAACACCGGGGCGCCGGCGAATGGCGTGCCGGCCAGCAGCGCGGCGATGTCCCGCTCGACGGCGCCGATGCGGCGTTCGTCGGCCCGGTCGGTTTTCGTGAGCGCCACGGCGCCGCGCCGCACGCCCAGCAGCTGCAGGATGGCCAGGTGTTCGACGGTCTGCGGCATGACGCCGTCGTCGGCGGCGATCACCAGCAGCGCGCAATCGATGCCGGTCACGCCCGATGCCATCGTGCGGATGAATTTTTCGTGGCCCGGCACGTCGATCACGCCGAGCACTTCGCCGCCCGCCAGCGGCAGGTAGGCGTAACCCAGCTCGATCGAGATGCCGCGCGCCTTTTCCTCCTTCAGGCGGTCGGTATCGACGCCCGTCAGCGCCCGGGTCAGCGTGGTCTTGCCATGGTCGATGTGGCCCGCGGTACCGACGATCATGCCGCCGCGCCTCCCAGCAATGCCAGCTGTCGTTCGAATTCGTCCGCGTGCGGCGCTTCGAGGCAGCGCAGGTCCAGCCACAAAGTATCGTCGGCGATGCGGCCGATCACCGGCACCGGCAGGTCGCGCAGGCGGCGTTCCAGCACGCCAAGCGGATTGCCGCGCGCGGGCTTGCCTGCCTGCGCGCCGGCGCGCACGGCCAAGCCGAAGCTGGGCAGCACGTCGACGGGCAGGGCGCCGCTGCCGATCTGGCTCATCATGGGTTCGCCCGTCACGGCATACGCGTGGCCCAGCGCCTGCTGCAGTGGCGCCTGCAGCCGTTCGGCCAGCGCCCGCATCGCGCCGG
>DASVVD010001100.1:0-4019 GCA_036386715.1 Pseudoduganella sp. | reverse complement strand
GGCCGAACTCGGCCGTTCGCGTCAGCATAGCAGGTCTCCTACACGGAAAAGCCACAGAGTGTCACGACAGGCAGCTCCCGCCCTAAATTTGACAGAAGATGAGTGTAGGTCAGATGGTTGGATAGCCGATCGCGGCAGCTTCGAGGACGAGCTGGTCGTACTGGCGATGTGATCCGAACGCTTGTACCAAAGTCGGCGAAAGTGGCTCATGCATGTAGACACGGGCAATAGCCTCAACAGGGGTATTCACCTCGTAGTAGTGCTTGGCAAAGTCACAGTAGGTTTGCGGGCCGCCCATGTAGTACGAAAGCATCCATAACGAGCCATCTGGGTCGCTCGCCACAGGATAAGCGATCTCACCCTGAGCCCAAGCCTGACCACCTGCCTCGAACCAAATACAGAAAGTCGTATCGTCCATATGAAACGCTGGCTCTGTCAACGAGGCGAAAATTGTGTCGGGACGTATTCCAGGACGCTTGGCCAGATTTTAGGAGGATCTGAAATCCACGGCGACATCGCAGATTCGTGATCGAACCCTCGTATAAAACATCCAGCTGGATCGAAGACTGCAAAGAGATCGTCGCCTTGACCATTGCGCAGCGAGCCCATCTCTGAACCAAGCGACCAGTCTGCATCGAAAGAAAAGTAGCGATAATCCCACTCCTCTTCCAATATCGCATCCAGCATTGCAAGCGACTGCATGACGCGTTTCAGCATATTGGGCGGAGGGAGATCGAATGTAGGTCGTGAAAGCATGGTTTTCGATAGTTAATATGTCCGCTTCTGGCCCGAAAGCGGCCAGTCGCAATGGCTCAGTGTACGATGTTGTTATCGTCAGGGCAAGTGAAGGGTTCTGTTGGGCGTTCCAGGCAGTTGATGTGCTCCCACATTAATACAATCAGTCGGATGATTTTTTTTATTGCGGCGGATATTTTATCGGCGTCCCGGCATAATCGCCGGATTCAATCCGCCGAATAATAATGTTATCCCGACTGACTTCCATATTAATATTTGCGGCGAGTGCGCCGGCACTCGCGCAACAGGCCGCGCCGGATTCTCCGGCCGCATCCGCGTCACCCGCCGCGCCTGCCGCCGCGCCGTCAGCCGTTTCTTCAGCCGCCCCGTCCGCTGAACCAAAACCCATGGCCAAGGTGGAAATCAAGGGTGCCGCCGAAGACTACGATCCGCGCCGCGACGATACCGCCAGCAAGACGGTCATCGGCAATGAAGAAATCATGAAATACGGCGATACGAATGTCTTCGACATCCTGAAACGCGCGCCGGGCGTGACCGTGATCGGCAACAGCATCCGCATGCGTGGCCTGGGCGGCAATTACACGCAGATCCTGGTCAACGGCGAGCGGCCGCCACCGGGATTCTCGCTCGATAACCTGCCGCCCGAGCAGATCGAGAAAATCGAGGTGATCCGCGCGGCCACGGCCGAGCATTCGATGCAGGCGATCGCCGGCACCATCAATATCGTGCTGAAAAAGGTGGTAGCCAAGGCGCAGCGCGATGTGCGCATCAACGTCAGCCATACGGAGCAGCAGAAAAACCTGTTCCTGAGCGGTACGCTGGCCGACCGGACCGGCAACCTGTCGTGGTACCTGAATCCGGTGATGGGGCGTTTCCTGGTCGATTCGGGTGGCGACGGCACGAACCGGTTCATCGATCCGGCGGGGCAGGTCACGAAACTGCGCGAAACCACCCGCACCGGGAAAGGCACCAACAGCTTCGCCGGCATCGGGCCCCGCCTCAACTGGAAACTGCCCGGCGACGACCAGCTCAATATCAGTGCGTTCGTCAACGCGACGCGCTCGGCATTCGACAATGGCTCGCACTCCGTCTACCGCGTGGGCAGTTTCAACCAGACCGACTATGCCGACTACAATGCGCGCAATACATCGCATTCGCGCAATGTCTTCGGCGAAGCGAACTGGGTCGCCAAGCTGGCGGGCGGCAAGCTCGATGCCAAGCTGTCCGCATCGGCCCGTTCCGGCACGCAGCAATTGCGCTCGCTGTCGGTGACCGCCGATCGTGCCGTGGCGCTGCGGCGCGACAGCGATAGCGATGACCACCACACGACCTGGAGCACCACCGGCAAGTACACCCGCTCGCTGTTCGAAGGCCATGCGCTGGCGACCGGCTGGGAATTGAACCGCCAGCGCAACGACGACGATGTATTGCGCATCGAAGGCCGGCTGGGCACCGCGCCGGTGCGGATCGCCGAGCGCTTCGAGCCGGTGGTGACGCGCTACGCCGCCTATGGCCAGGACGAATGGAACGTGACGAAGAACTGGTCGATGTACTTCGGCGCGCGCTGGGAGGCCATCCGCACCGACAGCGAAGGCACCGGGCTGCCGACCACGCGCTCGAAGAGCCACGTGCTGAGCCCCGTGGCGCAAACGCTGTACAAGTTCCCGGACAAGAGCGGGCGGCAGCTGCGTGCCGCGCTGACCCGCACCTACAAGGCGCCCACGCTGCAGCAGCTGACCGGGCGCCGCTACTATGCGGAGGAGAACACGCGCTTCTCGCCGGACAATGGCGGCAACCCGGCCCTGCAGCCGGAACTGGCCAACGGCATCGATCTCACGTACGAACACTTCTGGGCGCCGGGCGCGGTATTTTCGGTGGGGACTTCGCAGCGCCGCATCCGCGACTACATCCGTTCGCTGCTGCGCCAGGAAAGCGGCGGCGCCTGGATCTGGCAGCCGGTCAACAGCGGCAACGCCACGGTGCGCTCGTTCGACGTGGAACTGAAGTTCCCGCTGAAGGCCGTCATGCCGAGTGCGCCCGGCATCGACCTGCGCGCCAGCTTCAACCGCAACTGGTCGAAGGTCGATGGCGTGCCGGGGCCGGACAACCGGCTGGACGAGCAGATCCCGCTGACCGCCACCGTCGGCATCGACTGGAAAGGTGCGCAGCACAGCGCGGGCGCCAGCCTGGCATACCGGGGCGGCGGGCCGCTGCGCATCTCGGTCGAGCAGAGCCGGCAGCAGTTCCGGCGCCGCGACCTGGAGGCCTACTGGCTGGTCAAGTTCACGCCGCAGTACCAGCTGCGGGTATCCGGCAGCAACCTGCTGGGCGACGACAACCCGAGTTATTCGCGCTATGCCGATGCGGCCGGCATCGAGGAAAACCGGGGCAACACGCCGGATTCCGCCAGGCTGCAGGTCAACCTGGAGATGAAGTTCTGACAGGAAGGCGGCGTTGCCTGGGGCTCAATGTTAAAATCTTCGCCAATCCCGTGAAGAGCCCTCCCTATGCCGCAATCATTCCACAACCTGTACACGCATGATTTCGTCCGCGTTGCGGTAGGCGTGCCGCGCTGCCGCGTGGCCGACCCGCTCTACAATGCACAGCAGACCATCGCGCTGGCCGAGCAGGTGGCCGCCAGGGGCGGCGCACTCGTAGCGTTCCCCGAACTGGGCCTGTCGGCCTACACCTGCGATGACCTGTTCCACCAGCGCGCGCTGCTCGATGCCGTGCAGGCGGCGCTGGGCAAGGTCGTCGAGGCGTCGATCCGCATTCCGGTGGCCATGATCGTCGGCATGCCGCTGCGCGTCGATCACCGGCTGTTCAACTGCGCGGTGGTGGTGTCCGGCGGACGCATCCTCGGCGTGGTGCCGAAGATCTACCTGCCCAACTACAACGAGTTCTACGAAGTGCGGCAGTTCAGTTCGGCGGACGACGCGGTGTCGACCGAGATCGAGCTGCTGGGCCAGCGCGTGCCGTTCGGCGCGGACCTGCTGTTCCAGGTGGCCAACCTGCCGCTGTTCCGTTTCCATGTCGAGATCTGCGAAGACCTGTGGGTGCCGATCCCGCCGTCGTCGTATGCGGCGCTGGCCGGCGCCAGCGTGCTGGTGAACCTGTCGGCATCGAACATCGTGGTCGGCAAATCCGATTACCGGCACCAGCTGGTGGGCCAGCAGTCGGGGCGCTGCATGGCCGCCTACCTGTATTCGTCGGCGGGACGGGGCGAGTCGACTACCGACCTGGCGTGGGACGGCCAGGCGCTG
>DASVVD010001099.1:0-5330 GCA_036386715.1 Pseudoduganella sp. | reverse complement strand
CGAGAACATGCAAAAGCTGATCAACGAACTGTCGACCCACGAAATGCTGGCCGACGAAATCGCATGGTTCCTGAAATTCTCGCCGTCCGGCGCACGCAAGTACATCCGCGACCTGCGCGAAGCCGGCGTGATCGAACTGGCGCGCTATATCGAAGGCACCGCCACTTACCTGGGCAAGGCCGTGTACCGCCTGACGCCGGATGCCGAGCGCGTGCAGGCCTTCCTGGCCGCGATCGCCCAGCCGAAGCGCGAAGGTTCGCCACCACGCAAGGAGCGCCCCAGCCTGCGTGAGCAGAGCATGGCCGGCAGCGGCCGCCACTTCCACATCCTGGCGGACGATACCCATTACGCGATTCGCGTCAATCGCGGCCCGGTAACGCGCGATCCCCTGGTGGCAGCCTTGTTCGGCGCACCGCAATCGCTGCAGAAAGCCCAGCAGTAAGAAGCACCCGAAGGCAGTGCCGTTGCCGGCAAAAGCATTTCATTGAATTGTCGGCAACGCTCCCCATCTGTGGCGAACAAGTTTCGTTATGGATGGCAAAGATGAACGCATTGCTCGGTTTGACATTCGTGGTGCTGGCTGCGGCTGCACCATTCCTGTACCCGCGCTGGACCCTGCGCCGCGCGCTGTCCAGGCCTCTTTCTCTCGATACGCTGGCGACACTGCGCCGCTATCTTCCTGTCTACGACCGCCTCGGCCCCGCGCTGCAGGAGGTCTTGCAACGGCAGGTCAAGCAATTCCTTCACCAGAAAAAATTCGTCGGCTGTGCCGGCCTCGAGGTCACCGACGCCATGCGCGTCGCGATCGCCGGCCAGGCCTGCCTGTTGCTGTTGCACCGCAAGGGCGCCATCTATCCGTCGCTGCGCACGATCCTCCTGTATCCCGGCGCGTTCGCCGCCGCGCGCCAGGACGTGGGGCCGGGCGGCGTCATCACCCCTTTCCGGCAGACGATGCTGGGCGAATCCTGGGAGGACGGCCGCGTGGTGCTGTCGTGGGACGATGCCGAGCGCGGGGCGCTGGAATGGAACGGCCACAACGTGGTGCTGCATGAATTCGCGCACCAGCTGGACAGCGAATCGGGCCACACCAACGGCGCCCCCTACCTGGGCAGCCGGGAGAACTACCGTAACTGGTCGCAAGTGCTGGCACGCGATTACGAGCACCTGCGTCGCGCTGCCTGGCTGGGCAGCCAGGACAGCGTACTCGATCATTACGGCGCCACCAGCCCGGCCGAGTTCTTTGCCGTTGCCACCGAGGCCTTCTTTGGCAAGCCCTGGCAGCTCGAGCAGCGCCACCCGGACCTGTATGCGGAGCTGTCGAAGTATTACCGTGCCGATCCGCGCGAATGGCTCGACCGGCCGCCGGCCGAGGTGGCGCAGGAAGATGCTGTGATGCCGGCGGTAATGCCGGCCGTGCCGGCCAGCCGTTCTTTTGCCTGGGCCAGCTGGTAATGCATTTCGAGGAATTCGATGCCTCGCCCCTGGCCAATGCCGGGCCCGAAACCGCGCCGCCCACCCGGCTGCAATACCTGATCGACAATACCCCGGCACTGATTTATTGCACCGTGCCGAGCGGCGACTTCAAGATGACGTTCGTCAGCAATAACGCCTTCAACATGCTGGGTTACCGGCCGGAGGATATGCTGGCCGACCCCAATTTCTGGTTCGATCACATTCACCCGGACGACAAGTCGCGCATCGTCGAAAGCCTGGCGCAGGTGTTCACCGAAGGCCAGCGCGTGTACGAATATCGCTTCCGCACGGCGGACGGCCGCTGGCTGTGGGTGCACGACACGCTGCGCCTGATCCGCGACGCGGCCGGGCGGCCGCTGGAAGTGATCGGCGCGCTGACCGACATCACCGACCGCAAGGCGATGGAGGAAGCGCTGACGGCCAGGGGGAGCGAGCAGCAGCAGTTGATCGGCAAGCTGCGCGAGGCGCACGAGCAGTTGCTGCAGGCGGAGAAAATGGCGTCGGTCGGGCAACTGGCGGCCGGTATCGCGCACGAGATCAACAACCCGATCGCCTTCGTCAATTCCAACATGGGCTCTCTGCAAGCGTATGTCGGCTCGCTGGTGGAACTGATCGACGCATACGATGGCGTGATCGCCGGCCATCCGGAACTGGTGGCACGGATGGCGCCGGTGCGCATGGCGGCCGACCTCGATTTCGTGCGCGACGACGTCGCGTCCCTGGTCGCTGAATCGATCGACGGGCTGCGACGCGTGACGGAGATCGTCCATTCACTGCGGGAGTTTTCCCACGTGGGCGAGACGGAATGGCAGTTCGCCGACCTGCACCGCGGGCTGGACAGTACATTGAACATCGTTGCCAACGAGCTCAGGTTCAAGGTCACGGTGGTCAAGGAGTATGGCAACCTGCCGCTCGTGGAATGCCGGGCTTCGCAGCTGAACCAGGTATTCATGAACCTGCTCGTCAACGCCGGACAGGCCATTGCGGAGCGCGGCATCATCCGTATCCGCACCGGCGCGCAGGGTGACTGGGTGTGGATCGAGATCGCCGACACGGGGGCCGGCATCCCGGCGGAACACATGACCCGCATCTTCGAGCCTTTCTTCACCACCAAGCCGGTCGGCAGCGGTACAGGGCTCGGGCTGTCGCTCTCCTACGGCATCGTGCACCGCCACGGCGGACGCATCGACGTGCGTTCTCAACCGGGCGAGGGCACCGCGTTCACCGTCTGGCTGCCCCGCCAGCCACCCCGCCACAACAGCGGCGCCGGCGGCGCCGCCTGATCGCCGCAGCTGCCGTGGCTGGCGTGCGAACCCCGCCTGTCGAGCAAGGATCCGGCCGCCCGGCACCGCAGAAAAAGTTCCGATAGTACATACCCTGCCTTGCGACAAACTATGTGCGTCAACGAACGGAAGCAGGTCGACAGGCACGGCAAGCTGAGTGCGTCCAATTCCATGTGGGAGATAAAAATCATGACGACCATCATCGCCGGCCACTTCCAGTTGCAGGAGCAGGTCGACGTCGCACGCCAGGCCCTGCTCGATGCAGGCTATCCCGACGGCAGCATCAGCGCCTTCTATGTCAACCAGCCGGGCCAGCACGACATGCACGCACTCGGCGGCGACCGTACGCTGTCGCCTGGCGCCAAGGAATCGCCCGAAGGGCTGGCGAAAGGCGCGGCAACCGGCGGCGCGATCGGTGCGGCGCTCGGTGCGGCAACCGCGCCGCTGACGGGGCCGGCAGGCCCCATCGTGGGCGGCCTCGTCGGCGCGCACGTCGGTTCGCTGTACAGCTTCTCGCACATGAAGGACAAGGGCGAACCCGAAGAGGGCGGCGGGAATGTCATTACGCCGCGCAAGGCCGGCATGCTGCTCGCCGTGGCGTTGCAGGACGGCGATGAAGGGCGCGCCGTGCAGCTGCTGCGCACTCTCGGTGCGGGCGACATCGAGCGCGCCGAAGGCACCATCGCCGCCGGTGACTGGCAGGATTTCGATCCGCTGTCGCTGCCGCGACGCATTGGCTAACGGCACACTGCCGGCCGGCCCCCGCACTGATTTCCTGGGAGGCGTGAATGACACACGCATGGCTAGAACTCACCAAGCCGGACGGCCGCAACGTGCCGGCGCCGACCGAGGCGCAGATGGCGGCGGCGCTGTCGGAAATATACGAGGGCGATGGCGCGGGGACCGATGGCGTTACACCGTCCGCGATATTGCGGTTCGGCTATGACGATGGCCTGATGTACCAGATGGAAGTGGGGCACGGCGGCGCGGTCCGGTTCGAAGAATGGTCCGACCGCGATTGCGAGATCGCGCTGGCCAGCCCGCGCCAGATGTCGGTCGGCAAGGAAGATGCGCTGCAGCTGTGGCTATGGATGGCCCAGCGCCAGGTGGCGAAGATCCGCGACCAGGACTGGCAGGACTGACGGCGGGACTGTACCTTCAGTGCCCCTTCAATGTGCCATCAGCACCGGTACCGTCATGGTTTCCAGCACGGTGCGGGTAACGCCGCCCAGCAGCGTTTCGCGGAAACGCGAATGGCCATAGGCGCCGAGCACGACGAGATCGCTGCCATGCTCGCCCGCCATCATCAGCAGCGTCTCGCCCACGTCGCCCGGGCGTTTCAGCAGGCCCTGGCGCTGCGTCTGCGCCATGACCACATTGGCCGTGATGCCGTGGCGGCCCAGCCAGGCCAGCACATCCTGCCCCGGCGTGTCGCCGAACACCGCCGGCCGCAAATCGGCATCGACGATCGCCAGCGTGACCTGCTCGGCCCGCGCCAGCAGCGGCAACGCCTCGCGCAGGGCTCGTGCGGCTTCCTTGCTGGCATTCCAGGCAACCAGCACGTGCCGGCCGGGGGCCGGGGCACCCGGGCTGGCAACCCCGGACGGGGTGACGGAAATGGAGCCGCGCGGCCGTGCCGTATGCGGCACGACCAGCACCGGGCAACCCGATTCGGTCAGCACCTCGGCCGGGAAGGCCGAGGGACCGGTGCCCCGCTCGTCTGGCAGCGCCTGGCCCACGATCGCCAGGTCGGCATGGCGTGCCACCAGCGCCAGGCCGGCACCGGGTTCATCGTCCAGCACGCGTTCCTCGAAACCGTGCACGCCCAGCGCGCGGAGCTGGGGAGCAAAATCGGCCAGCGCCCCGCGCGCGCGTTCGCGCAATACGTCGAGATGCCGCACCAGGTTCGGATCGTCATCGTCGATCATCTCGTTGTGGTACAGGAAGCGCGAGACGCCGGTCAGCGCCACGCCGATCACATGCGCACGGTGCTGCAGCGCCAGCTCGGCCGCCATCAGCACCCGCGCCGGCGCGTGCGGTGCATCGTCCACGTGCACGAGAATTGTCTTGTAGCCCATGCGGCGATTATAGGCCGGTGCCGCGGCGGCGCTGCGCACGTATCGAAGACGCGTCAGCGCCGCTGCTGCTCGAGCCGCGTCTGGCAGGCGATGCAGAAGCGCGCTTCGGGGCGCGCTTCGAGTCGCGAATAGCCGATCGGCTCGCCGCAGCTTTCGCAGTCGCCGTAGTTGCTTGTTTCTCCACCGTTGCTTGTTTCTCCACCGTTGCCGGTTTCTCCACCCATGCCGGTTGCGCCATCCCTGCTGCTTTGCCCACCTTCGCCACTTTCGCCACCTTCGAGCTTTGCCAGTGCGTGGCGAATGGACGACAGTTGTGCCAGCCGCAGCTCGTCCGCCTCCGCTTCGAGCTGGTTCAGCGTGCGGTTGCTGGCGCTGTCGGCCGGCGAAGTTTCGATTTCCTCGACGGCAGGAGCATGGCCCGATGCGCCATTCTGCCGGCCGGCGAGCTGCCGCAGCAGCGTGAGCTTGCGCTGCTCGAGCGATGCTTGCAATGCCG
>DASVVD010001098.1:0-1658 GCA_036386715.1 Pseudoduganella sp. | reverse complement strand
CACCACGGCGGCCAGTGCCTGCCGGGCATCGCCGCACACCGCCACCGAGTGCCCGGCCGCTTCCAGCAGCAGGGCCAGCATCTGCGCCGCATCGGTATTGTCATCCACCACCATCAGGTGACGCCGCCTGGCGCCGCGCATGCCGCCATCGTCGCCAGGGCCGGGTGCACCCGCTTCCGGCCGGGTCACCCGCGGCAGGCAGACCGTGAAGCGGCTGCCCTGCCCGGCTCCGGCGCTATGCGCGCTGATGTGGCCGCCCTGCAATTCGATCAGCGTCCTGGCCAGCGCCAGTCCCAGGCCGAGGCCGCCCTGCGAGCGGTCCGGAGAGCGCTCGGCCTGCGTGAACAGGTCGAACACGTGCGGCAGCAGCGTGGCTGGAATGCCGATGCCGTTGTCTTCGACAATGATGTGCACCTCGTGCTCGTCCGCCGTCACGCGCACGGTCACATCGCCGCCATCTGGCGTGTAGCGCGCCGCATTGTTCAGCAGGTTCGACAGCACCTGGATCAGCCGGGTACGGTCACCGTTCACCCATGCCGGCCCCGGCGGCAGCTCCACGGCCAGCCGGTGCCCCTTCGCCCCGATCGCCGCCGCCTGCTCGACGGCGTCGCCGACGATGGCGCAGATATCCAGCGTTTCGCGCCGCAGCGTGACCAGCCCCCTGGTCACGCGCGACACGTCGAGCAGGTCGTCCACCAGCTTGGTCATGTGCTCGACCTGCCGCGTGATGACGGCGCTGGTTTTCTGGATGCGCGCCGCATCCGGCGTGCCCAGCCGCAGCAGTTCGGCCGCGGCACCGATCGGCGCCAGAGGATTGCGCAGCTCGTGTGCCAGCATGGCCAGGAATTCGTCCTTGCGCGAATTGGCTTCCTGCAACGCGCGCATCGCCAGCACCGCGGCGGTCACATCGCTGCCTTCGACGAAGATGCCGGACACCGCGCCGCGATGGTCGCGCGTGGGCTGGTAGATGAAATTGACGAAGCGCTCCTCGAGTTCGCTGTCCGGGCGGCGCCGCAGCAGGATCGGCATTTCGTTGCCCACGTGCGGTTCGCCGGTGCGGTACACCTGGTCCAGCAGGGCCGTGAATCCCTGGTCGCGCACTTCCGGCAGCACTTCGGCCACGGGGCGGCCCACCACGTCGCTCCGCCCGATGAGGTGCAGGTAGGCGTCGTTGGCGATCTCGAACACATGCTCGGGCCCGCGCACCACGGCGAGAATGCCGGGCGCCTGCTGGAACAGCTGGCGCATCCGTTCGATCTCCTCGGCGCGGTGGCGCGCCGACAGCACCTGCTCGGTGGTTTCCGTACAGGCGCAGAACATGCCAGCCACGCGGCCATCCTCGTCGCGCAGCGGCGAGTACGAGAAGGTGAACCAGGTGTCCTCGTCATAGCCGTTGCGCTGCATCGTCAGCAGCAGGTTCTCGTGGTACGTGGCATGGCCCTGCATGGCCTGGTCGACGATCGGCGAGATGTCGTGCCAGATATCGGCCCACACTTCGCAGAACGGCCGGCCCAGCGCCTGCGGGTGCTTGCGGCCGAGGATGTCCACATAGGCATCGTTGTACAGGAATGCCAGTTGTGGCCCCCAGGCCGCAAACATGGGGAATGCCGAATTGAGCATCAGGCCGACGGCGGTGCGCAGTGCCGGCGGCCAGCCTT
>DASVVD010001097.1:0-7429 GCA_036386715.1 Pseudoduganella sp. | reverse complement strand
GAGCCGGTAGTTGATCGTCACCACGATGACACCGCGCCGCGCCAGCCTGGTGCCGTCGTACAGCGGCAACCCACCACCGCCGCCGCGGAAGGCGCCGCCATGTATCCACACCATCACCGGCAATGCCGCCGCACCGCCCGCCGCTGGCCGCCAGACGTTCAAGTACAGGCAATCCTCGCTCATGTCCGCATCGGCAATGCCTGCCTCGACATTGCCGGTGTCCGGCTGCACGCACACCGGCGCCGGCTGCGTGGCGGCAAGCACGCCCTGCCACGGCGCGGCCGGCCGCGGCGCGCGCCAGCGCAATGCACCGGTTGGCGGCGCGGCGAAAGGCACCTTGCCGAAAAACTGCACATCCTGCGCTTGACTGCCCTCCAGCACGCCAGCGTCGACCGTGACGCGCGGGGCCGCCTGGGCCCATCCGGCACCCAGCAATGCCACGCTTGCCACGCTTGCCACGCTTGCCACGCTTGCCAGGCTTGCCACGATGCGGGCGCGCAGGCGGCCGGGAGAAAATCGCAATGTCATCACCTGCTCCTTATATGTACTTGTAGGTACAGTTTACACCTATTTTCCGCGCCGTTGCATGCCGGCGAAATCCTGCCGCCGCAGCAGAACCTTTGCATTTGCACGAGCGGTTTCGAACAGGGCAATTCGAAAAGCGCAAGCCGGAGCGGGACGTTTTTCCTTAACAATACCTCTAAGTACGCTTATTGCATATCACCGAATCCTGGTCTAAACTGTACTTCTCGGTACACTTATGAATGAGATCCATCATGTCCTTCACACTTCGCAAGGCCCTCGCGGCTGCCCTGATCGCCACTACCTGGAGCCTGGGCGCAGTCGCCTCGGAACACCAGCCGCCCCGTGACTTTTCCGCTATCCAGCACGTCGAGCTGCGCAACGAACTGCCGGGGCGCGCCATCCCCTTCTTTATCAAGGCCGACGAAGGCGAGCGGCACCTGGTGGCGGGCATGGCACTGTCCGTCATGGCGCGCGGCCAGGATACCGGCCAGCTCTACGAGGTCATGACCTGGACCGGGGGCAAGGGCGCGGGCCTGCCGCTGCACGCCTTCGCCACGTCCCACCAGGCGCTGTACGTGATGGACGGCCAGCTCGAACTGTGGCTCGGCAACGGACACTGGCTGATGAACAAGGGCGACTATGCGAGCATTCCGCCCGGCGTGCCGTTTGCCTTCACGATGCGCGCACACCGCACCAAGGTACTGAACTGGGCTACCGGTTCGGCCAGTGCCGCGCTGATGGGCGGCCTGGGCCAGCCATATGCCGGCCACGTGCAGCCGGAAACGGCGGTGGTGGCGCTCGATGCGGCCGCCATGCGCGCCTCGCAGGAAAGCGGCGAACTGCGCTGGGCCGGCACGCCACGCCAGGGCAAGGCGATTGCCGTGACGAACGCCACCTTGCCGGCCACGGTAGCCCCCTATGTACTGGCTTCCGGCGAGGGTGAACGCTTCGTTGCGGGCGACCAGGTCTTCACTTACCTGGGCAACGGCAACGGCAGTGCGGGCAAGTTCCTGGCCGTGATGACGGAAGGGCCCGCGGGCGACATGATCCCGCCGCATTTCCATGCGCTGCATACGGAAGTCTTCTTCCCGCTGGAAGGCACCCTGAACATGATCGGCAATGCCCAGAAGCTGATGGCGGAACCGGGCGACATCGTGCATATCCCGGCCGGCACGATCCACGCCTACCAGATGAACCGGCATTACACGAAGTTCATCGGCTTCCTTACGCCGGGCGTGTTCGACGACTTCTTCCGCACCATCGGCGATCCGTACCAGCCGCATATGTTCCCGCAAAACCCGGGGCCGCTGCGCTTCGACCGGGTGCTCGAGAAGCTCGACGAGCTCGACCTGTACCTCGTCGGCAAGCCGCAGTAACGCAGGGAGGCACCGACAGCCGCCGGCAATGGATGCCCGGCGGCCGAAGCCGATGCGCTTCAGGCATACTGTGGCCCTCGCAACTGCCTGTGGCGCATCATGAGAACAAAATCGGCGGCGCGGCGCGACCACATCCTGCAGGTCGCCGCCGCGACCTTCAGCGAACTCGGTTTCGAGAACGCCACGATGTCGGAAATCGTGTCCCGCATTGGCGGCTCCAAGTCCACGATCTATAGTTATTTCCCTTCAAAAGACGAGCTGGTGCAGGCCGTGCTCGCGCATACCGCCGAAATCAGGCTGCAACAGGCGTTCATGGCGCTGGACCCGGGGCGGCCGGTGCGCGACGTGCTGCGCCAGTTCGGCCGGACCTACCTGACGCACCTGCTGGCGCCGGAAATGCTGTCCGCAGCGCGGATGGCGCAGCAGCACGCACACCGCACCGGCCATGGCCGGCAGTTCTACGAGGCGGGCCCGCGCGCCGGCTGGACGCTGATGCAGCATTACCTGGAACACCACACCGGGGCCGGCACCATCGCGCCATGCGACGGCTGGGTGGCGGCCATGCACCTGAAGGGGCTGCTGCAGGGCGAACTGTACGAGCGCGCCATGTTCGGCGAGCAGATCGTGGCCGTGCGCTCGATCCACCTGGTCGCCGACCGGGCGGTGGAGGTTTTCCTCAGGGCCTACGGCACTACCGGCGCCTGAACACAAACTCGCCCGTGCCGAGGCGTCGCCCTGCGATCAGCCCCTCATCCCATTTCCGGCACTGCTGCCTCGCCACTGAACCAGGCTAACCCTTGAGAATGGCACGCACCATCGCCAGCATCTGCGGCCCGACATTCGGCGCAGAGCCGTTCTGCGCCATCACCTGCGCCCCTTCCAGCACGCAGGCAAGGTGGACCGCCGCAACGTGGCCGCCGCCGACAGCAACCTGATGCGGCACTTTCGTCACGCCGGCCTGGTCACGATCGGCCGCACCAGTTCACCGGAAATGGCTTTCAGCACCACCACCGAATCGCTGTTCAACGGACCGACCCGCAATCCCTGGGACCCCGGCCTGAGCGCAGGCGGTTCCAGCGGCGGCGCCGCTGCGGCGGTGGCCGCAGGCATCGTGCCGATGGCGCACGCCACCGACGCCGCCGGCTCCATCCGCGTGCCGGCTGCCAGCTGCGGCCTGTTCGGCATGAAGCCCACGCGCGGACGCGTCTCGAACGGTCCCCACATGGATGAAGTCTTCAATGGTTTCGGCGTGCAACTGGGGATCAGCCGCAGCGTACGCGACAGCGCGGCCCTGCTGGATGCCATCATGCGGCCGGATGCCGGCGAGCCCTACTACACCGCGCCACCGGCAACCGCCTACCTGCTGGACGTGGCGCGCGAGCCGGGCGCGCTGCGCATCGGCGTGATGACGCAGGCGTGGAGCGGCCAGCGACCGGATGCGGCGATCGAACAGGCGACCATGGACGCCGCCAGCCTGTGCGCCGGCCTGGGCCACGAAGTAGCGCTGGTGCAGCCGGAACTCGGCGTGTCATGGGAAGAATTCGTGCACGCCAATGCACAGATCTGGTGCGCCAACCTGGTGGGATGGATCGACGGCCTGCGCACGGCCACCGGCCGCGCGGCCGACCTGTCGACACTGGAAGCATCGACGCTGGCCTGCTATGAATACGGCCGCCGTGCGCTGGCACCCGCCTTCGCCGGCGCGCTCGACACACGCAACCGCGTCAGCCGCAGCATTGCCGGCTATTTCGGCCGCCACGACATCCTGATGACGCCGACGCTGCCCGAGTTGCCCCTTGCCATTGGCCGCTATGCCGACGGCGCGGACAACATGGACGGGCTGGAATGGACCGCCCGCGTCTTCCGCCACTCGCCCTACACGCCTGCCATCAACGTGGCCGGGGTGCCGGCCATGTCGGTGCCGCTCGGCAGCAGCGCCGCCGGGTTGCCGATCGGCGTGCAGTTCGTCGCCGGCTTTGGCCGCGAGGATCTCCTGTTCCGGCTGGCCGGACAGCTGGAGCGTGCCCAGCCCTGGGCCACCCGCGTGCCGCCGGTCTGGGCTGGACGCTGAGCGAACGCTGCCGGTCTGCTGGCTGCTACGGCCGTCGATTGGTCGTGGTGCCTGATGCTGGCATCATGCATTTCATCTTCGGTTAGTTGCAAATATGACTGGCATGCGGATTGCCTGCCGAGCCCCTTGCGGCGGGCCGCAATCCGCGCAAGTCAGCGATTGGCGATTGGCGATTGGAGAACAGCGATAGCGTCGATACCGCGCCAGCCTTTCAGTTCCTGGCGCCCGCCAGCGTTCCCGCGCCCTGTCATAAACGCTTCACGCTTCACGCGGGGGCGCATGTGCCGGCCATGCGTTACGTCATGTCCGACACAGCATCGAAATAATGGTTACCGCCATCGTCGAGGCAGATCTCCATGAGATGCATCCCCGCGCCGGCAAGCAGGTCCCGATATCTTGCCTCACCAAGCGACCGTGACGGCTGTCCGGTTTGCCGGTCCTGCCATTCACATTCACCGCGAGGCACGCTGAACAGGAAGCGTGCGCCTGGCTTGAGCGCCCGTCCCACGTTATGGATCAGTGTTCGCTGATCGTTTTCGGAAAGGAGAAACATCAGCCCTACGGCGACCGCCCCGTCGAACTGTCGGCCGAAGAAAGCGCTGCGCTGGACCGTTTCGCAAGCGGCATGGGCCGCGGGGAGGCGGCGGCGAAACATCGATACGAGCGTTGGCGATGCATCGATTCCAAAGACCACGAAACCTTCTTCGGCAAGCGTGACGGAAACCGGCGCGCCGGCGCCGCAGCCAATGTCCACGATATCGCCCCCCGGCCGCAGAGACTTCGTCCACCGCCTGACGACATCGGCACCGATATCGGAGCGAGCGGCAACGAACTCCATGGCCACTGCTTCCCAGCCGCTGGATGACGCCTCGATCATGTCAGGCCTCCTTGTCATGTCGCGTGCAGGAGCGCTTCGCGGCCGGCGCGGGCACGTGATCCACCAGCCTTTTCAGGTCAGCCGTTTGCCCGCCGCGCATGCCTGCATCAGCTCGGCCAGGCGCTTGCTGCGCGTCTCATCCCGCCTGGCGCCCGTGATCCAGTGCAGCATGGTCTTGCGGTAGCCGGGCGGCGCGGCCTGGAAATAGTCCCAGGCCGCCTTGTCACGCTGGAAGCGTTCACGCTCGGGATCCGCCAGCTCCGGCACGTCCGCCCGCTCGTGGGCATAAATCCCCGACTTCGCCTCCAGGCGCAGCGCAAAGGCCGCTTCTCCCGCGGCGTGCATTTTTCCCTCGGCGCGCAGCCTGTCCATCTTGGCGATGTTCACCACGCTCCAGATCGAGGATGCCTTGCGCGGCGTGAAGCGGATCGAATAGGACTCGTCGTCGATACGCTTGCGGCGGCCGTCGATCCAGCCGAAACACAGGGCTTCGTCGACCGATTCGGACCAGCTCATGCAGGGCTTGCCCGAGCCGACCTTGTGGAAACCGGCCAGCAGCTCGGTGGCACTGGCGGCGTTCGTTTCAAGCCAGGCGCGAAAGGTCCGGGCATCGCTGAAGAATGTGGGTGTCATGGCACCATTATGCAGGAGCGCGAATGCCGTGCGCAGAAGCGCACTATCCCAGGGAACCTAGCGCGCCACCCGCTTGCGGGTGCCGATCAGGTCCAGTATGCCATGGACAGCCGCCTTCATGCCGGCGAGCGGCAGGGTTCATTGCCGCTGGCCATCGCTGGCCTGCCGTCGATCATCCTGTCCAGCAATTCGCGCGGCATTGGCCGGTTGGCCCAGACCAGCGACAACTGGTCCGGCAGGGACGGCAGCGGGGTCGGTACCGGATTCTGGGCGACAGCCGGGGCCGCTGCCACGAAGGGTTCATACAATCCGATCAGCCGGTGGCTGCGCGGCAGTCGGGATGCGCGTGCTGGCCGATACGCTGTATCCGGAAGCGCTTGCCTTGCTGCGGCTGGTCGCGACCGAGCTGCCGCGCTTTGCCGGCACGGGCGTGCGCCCCGAGCAGGTGTTCTGGCAGGCGGGCGTCCAGCGGGTAGCGGCAGCCATTGCGCTGCGTGCACCCGGGACCGTCGGCCAGGCGGTCGGCCCGGCCGAACAGTTCATCGAGCTGGTGTTGATGCCGCGCTGATGCGTGTGCTGCTGGGCGAACCGGTGGCGCCGCTGCCGGCCGCGGCGCCACCCGCATCAAGGCCGCCATCGGGATACTGGCGGCCGCTGGAGCACTGAAGAACTGGACCTAGCCAGCTCGACGATCAATCGGGATCCGCGTGCCAGGCTCCGGCGCTGATCGATGTGCTCGTCAAGCGGTGCAGGCCGGATCGCATGATGCCAACGCTGCCGCCCCGGTCGTTCGCCCATCCTCCATCACGATCGCGGATATCATCAGCGTCATCGACGGTATTGGGTTCCAGACCAATCTCCTGGCGTTCAATGCTACCGAGGAGGCAGCCCTGGCTGTGCGCCAGAAACGCCCTGAGACACGCCGGATGCCATAGGAATGCCGCCCCGTGCCGGGGGAACATGACAGCGCCCTCCCCGGTTCCACGACTGGTCAGGGACAGGCCAGGCCCGTCCGGTTTTGGCTGCGCCGGTCGCGGAAGCAAAGATCCAGCGATCCTCTTACTGGCGCTCTTCGGGATTGGTCCGTCGTTCAGGCGGATCGCCCTCCTCGAAGCCGGCTACGAACAGCAGCAGCAGGTCGCCGGCGACTTTGTCGTCTCCCGCCTCCAGCAAGTCGTTCGCGATTCTTGCCAGCTCGACCGGGCTGGACTTGCCCTCCATGTTATCGACTGCATGTCTTGTTACCTTGCCAAGCTGAAAAGCCAACTCGGCAATCGCTGCTTTCTCTATTACACTCATTTACAACCTTTCATTGGGCGCGCGGTGGTCCACGCTGACTGTCGTTGCTGGCCGAACCTGGCCGTTCGCGTCAGGATAGCAGATTGCTATCATGGGACGTCACAGGTGTAACAGAGCGGCCGAATCCGGACCCCATTGGACGAAGAGCCTGTCACACGGGCGCCGGCATGCCTCGCCCGCGCCACTATCTGGAATCGGGCCAGGCTGGCACGCGCCTGAACGACGGTTGACATCCTGCTCATTTTGTCTTAAATTTCTGTAAAGACAGAAATTAGAGAAACCTGAGTCGAACCGAACAGAAGCATTTCATCACTATGGCCGGCAAGCTCGCCAGCCTGGTGGACTGAGAAGGCATATCATGAGCAAACCTGAACTCATCATCTACGTCGACGGCAGCTGCGGCTTTTGCATGGCTGAAGTCAATATGCTGAAGCGCCACGACCGTCTCGGCGCCCTGGCCTTCGTCGACCTGGCGACGCCGGGCCTTGCCGACTTCCCGCCGGGCACGGACCTGGCGACCCTGAACGCCAGGCTGCATGCGGTGACGGCGGATGGGCGCGTACTCACTGGCCTGGACAGCATGCAGGCCATCTATCGCGTGGTGGGCCTGGGCTGGGTGGTCTGGCCGTTGAGCATCCGCTCGCTGCG
>DASVVD010001096.1:0-1819 GCA_036386715.1 Pseudoduganella sp. | reverse complement strand
GGGCCGGCCGCAATACCCTGGAGGTGCGGGTCACGAACCTGTGGGCCAACCGGCTGATCGCGGACGCGGGGCTGCCGGCCGGCCAGCAGGTCAGCTGGAGCACCTTCAACCCGTACCAGCCGCAGGATGCCCTGTTCCCTTCAGGGTTGCTGGGGCCGGTCACCCTGCGGACGGTGCGCCAGGCTGGATGATCACGCGGCCGGCTTGAACGCGGCGCCGCTGCTGCGGAACGTGCCGCCGCTATCCAGCGTCACTTCCGTCAGCTTGCCCAGGTGGCGCAGCGCGACCCTGGTTCCCGGCGTGCCGGCAATCCCGAGCGACGCCAGCGCGCCGTTGCGCCACGCCAGGTCGATCGTCAGGCCGCCACGGGCGCGGATACCACGCACGCTGCCGGATGACCACGCGGCAGGCAGCGCCGGCAGCAGCAGCACTTCGCCACCCCACGACTGCAGCAGCATCTCCATGATGCCGGCGGCGCCGCCGAAGTTGCCGTCGATCTGGAACGGCGGGTGCGCATCGAACATGTTCGGGTAGGTGCGCCGCGGGCCGGTCAGGCCCTTCAGCACCGCATAGGCATGTTCGCCGTCGCCCATGCGCGCCCACAGGCACAGGCGCCACGCGGTACCCCAGCCGGTGGCCAGGTCGCCGCGGTCGGCCAGCGTCTGGCGCGCGGCACGCACCAGGTCCGGCGTGTCGCGCACGTTCACCTGCGCGCTCGGGTACACCGCATACAGGTGCGACACGTGGCGGTGCTGCCGGTCGGGAGCGCGCGCATCCCAGTCTTCCAGCCATTCCTGCAGCTGCCCCTGCGCGCCGATACGGTCCGGCGCCAGGCGCGCGCGGGCATCGGCGATGCGCTGCAGCAGGTCCCCGTCCGCCTGCAGCAGCCGACCCGCTTCCAGCGTGTGGGCGAACAGGTCGCGCACGATCTGGCGGTCCATCGCCGGACCGGCCGCCAGCGACGAGCCGAACGGGTGGCTGTTCTCCGGCGACATCGACGGCGACGTTACCAGGCCACGCCCCTGCGAGTCCTCGACCAGCGTGTCGAGGAAGAATTCGGCGGCCCCGCGCAGCACCGGGTACAGGCGCCGCAGCACGGCGCCGTCGCGGCTGTAGTCATAGTGGTCCCACAGCGAATTGCACAGCCACGCGCCGCCGCACGGCCACATGCCGTACTTCGCCGCGTCGATCGGCGCGGCGGCGCGCCACAGGTCGGTATTGTGGTGGGCCACCCAGCCGCGCGCGCCATACATGGTTTTCGCGGTGTGCGCGCCGGTCTGCGCCAGCTCTTCGACCATGCGCAGCAAGGGCTCCACGCACACCCCCAGCCCGGCCGGGTCGGCTGGCCAGTAGTTCATCTGGGTGTTGATGTTGATGGTGTACTTGCCGCCCCAGGGCGGGTTGGTGCCCTCGTTCCAGATGCCCTGCAGGTTGGCTGGCTGCGTGCCCGGCCGCGACGAGGCGAGCAGCAGGTAACGCGCAAATTGCAGGTACAGGGCATCGAGCGCCGGATCGTCCTGCCGGCCCACCGCGGCAATGCGCACATCGGTGGGGCTGGCGGCGGCGGCACTGGTACCCAGGTCGATCGACAGCGTGCCGAACAGGCGCGCATGTTCGGCGATGTGGTCGCGCCTGAGCGCGGCGTAGGGCTTGCGTGCCGCCGCGGCCATCTGGCGCCGCACGATGGCAACCGGGTCGCCGCTGACGTCGCGATAGCTGACGTAGCTGGTGGCGGCCGCCATCAGCACCGTGGCGGTGCCGGCGCCGCTGAACGTGAGCTGGCCGTCGGCATAGCGCAACTGGCCGTCGCCGATCACCT
>DASVVD010001095.1:0-4011 GCA_036386715.1 Pseudoduganella sp. | reverse complement strand
CCACGCCGGCGGTCAGCTGCGTGATCCGCAAGCACGCCGCATTTGGCGGCATCGTGCTGTCAGCCAGCCACAATCCGGGCGGTCCCGACGGCGACTTCGGCATCAAGTACAACATCGGCAACGGCGGCCCGGCACCGGAGGCGGTCACGGAGGCGATCTACCAGCGCACCACCACCATCACGTCGTACCGTATCAGCGATGGGCCGGATGTCGACATCGACCACGGCGGCCGTTCCTGGCTGGAGCAGATGCAGGTCGAGGTGATCGACCCGGTCGAAGACTATGCGCAGCTGATGGAAGGGCTGTTCGATTTCGACGCGATCCGCAAGCTGTTCGCCGGCGGTTTCCGCATGTGTTTCGATGCGATGCATGCGGTGGGCGGCCCTTACGCGAAGGCGATCATCGAAGGGCGCCTGGGGGCACCGGAAGGCACCGTGATCAACAGCGTGCCGCTGGAGGACTTCGGCGGCGGCCACCCGGACCCGAACCCCGTCAATGCCGCGGAACTGATCGAGCTGATGGCGCGCGACGATGCGCCCGACTTTGGCGCCGCCTCCGATGGCGACGCGGACCGCAACATGATCGTCGGCCGCAAGTTCGACGTCACGCCATCGGACAGCCTGGCGATCCTGGCCGCCAATGCGCAGGTGGCACCCGGCTACCGCGGCGGCATCGCCGGCATCGCCCGCTCGATGCCCACCTCGCGCGCGGCCGACCGCGTGGCCGAGGCGCTCGGCATTCCCAGCTATGAAACGCCGACCGGCTGGAAGTATTTCGGCACGCTGCTCGACGCCGGCCTGGCCACGCTGTGCGGCGAGGAAAGCTATGGCACCGGCTCGAACCACGTGCGCGAGAAGGACGGCCTGTGGGCCGTGCTGTTCTGGCTGAACCTGCTGGCCGTGAAAGGCAAGCCGGTGCAGCAGATCGTGGAGGAACACTGGCAGCGCTTCGGCCGCAACTATTATTCGCGGCACGACTACGAAGGCATCGAGACGCACGCCGCCAAGGTGCTGATGGACGACCTGCGCGTGAAGCTGGCGGCCCTGAAGGGCGTGGAGATGAACCATTACACGGTGGATTTCGCCGACGACTTCGACTATACCGATCCGGTGGATGGCTCGCGGGCCACGCAGCAGGGCATCCGCATCGTGATGACGGACGGCTCGCGCATCGTCTACCGGCTGTCCGGCACCGGCACCGAGGGCGCCACGCTGCGCGTCTACCTGGAGCGCTACGAAGCCGATCCCGCACAGCACCACATTCCCACGCAGCAGGCGCTGGCGGCGCTGATCGCGATTGCCGACAGCGTGGCCAGCATTGCCTTCAACACGGGGCGGAGCAATCCGTCCGTGATCACCTGACATCCACCCTTTAGGAAAGGTCGCATGAAACTCACCACCATCGCATTGTCCATCCTGCTCGCGGCATCCGGCGCCTGCGCCGCTGGTGCACCTGCAGCGCCGAAACCAGTGCCGTTCGTGTGGGAGAACGCGACCGTTTATTTCCTGCTCACTGACCGTTTCGCCAACGGCGACCGGTCGAACGACCTGTCGTATGGCCGCAAGGCCGATGGCGCGCCGCTGCGGGGCTACCTGGGCGGCGACCTGAAGGGGCTGACGGCCAAGGTGAAGGGGGGCTACTTCGACAGCCTGGGCGTGAACGCGATCTGGCTCACGCCACCCGTGGAGCAGATCCACGCCGGTACCGACGAAGGCACCGGCAAGTCGTATGGCTTCCATGGCTACTGGGCACGCGACTTCACGGCGATCGACGCCAACCTGGGGTCCGAGCAGGACTTCCGCGACTTCGTCGACGCTGCGCATGCGCGCGGCATCCGCGTGCTGCTCGACGTGGTCATGAACCACACCGGGCCGGTGACGGCAGCCGATCCGGTGTGGCCGGCGGACTGGGTGCGCACCTCGCCTACCTGCACCCACAAGGATGCGCCGACCACGATCTCGTGCACGCTGGTGGACAACCTGCCGGACGTGCGCACCGACAGCGACAAACCGGTGGCGCTGCCACCGGCGCTCGTCGAGAAATGGAAGACGGAAGGGCGCTACGAGCGCGAGGCGAAGGAGCTCGATGAATTTTTTGCGCGCACCGGCTACCCGCGCGCGCCGCGCTACTACCTGATGAAGTGGCATGCCGACTGGATCCGCAAGTTCGGCATCGACGGCTATCGCGCCGATACCGTCAAGCACACCGAGGCCGGCGTGTGGCAGGAGCTGCGCACGGTGACCGAAGCCGCGCACGACGAATGGAAGAAGGCCAACCCCGGCAAGGTGCTGGGCGACGGCAAGTTCTTCACCGTGGCCGAGGTGTACAACTATTCGATCGGCCATGGCCGCGGGTTCGACATGGGCGGCGGCGCAAAGACCGATTTCTATGCGAATGGATTCGACGGCCTGATCAACTTCAGCCTGCCGGCCGATGCGAAAGGCGATTACGAAAGCGTCTTCGCCAAATTCTCCGCGCAGCTGCATGGGCCGCTGCAGGGCAAGACCGTGCTGAACTACCTCGACTCCCACGACGATGCCAGCCCCTTCGATCCGGCGCGCCTGAAACCCTTCGAGTCGGCCAGCAAGCTGCTGCTGGCGCCGGGTGCCGCGCAGATCTACTACGGCGACGAAACCGCGCGGCGGCTCGACGTTGCCGACGCTGCCGGCGACGCGAAACTGCGTTCGCTGATGAACTGGGAAGAGCTGCAGTCGAACGCCACCCGCGATGGCTACCGCATCGCCGACGTGCGCGCGCACTGGAGCAAGCTGGGGCAGTTCCGGCGCGCCCACGTCTCCATCGGCGCCGGCACGCATGCGAAGATCGCCGATGCACCGTACACGTTCTCGCGCAGCTACAGCGGCAATGGCCTCGCCGACACCGTGGTGGTGGCGCTCGATGTCCCCGTCGGCAAACCGGTCGAGATCAAGGTCGGCGGCATCTTCGCCAACGGCAGCAAGGTGCGCGATACCTACGCCGGCGCCACCTACACGGTCGCCAACGGCGCCGTGCGCACCGGCGGCAAATTCAATACCGTCCTGCTCGAACCCGCCCGCTAACAATTAAGTTGCCTAAAACCGGGGACTGTCCCCTTTTTTAGGCAATTAATTCCGCCGGAATATTTTTTTCGTTTCTGTTGACTACAAATCGCCGCAGTTGACTGAATTTAGTAAAAATGCAACGCTTTTGTTGCCCAAAAATGGGGACAGTCCCCGAATTTTGGCAACAGTTTTTGTGGGGTTTATTCCACGAACACGACGGCGGTGCGGGGCGGGATGGTGAAGCGGCCGCTGGCGGGGTCGTAGCGGGTGGCGGCGGCGCGTTGGTCGGCGGCGGTGGGCGATGCCTGGACGGGATGCAGCCGCCAGGTGCGCCCGGCTTCCTGCGGTACCACGATCGATCGTTCGGCCTTGTCGACATTGAGCAGGTACAGCACGGTGCGGAATCCGGCGCCTTCGTAGCCGGTGCCGTCGAGCCGGCCGGCGATCACGGTCGGTACCTGGGCCGGACCGGTGTTGTAGAAGCGCAGCCGCTGCCGGATATCGGCGGCGCTGCGCAGCCGGAACAGCGTGCTGCCGGCGCGGATCGCCAGCAGGTCGCGGAAGGCGTCGCGCGTGAAGGCGATGTCGGCCGGCGCCGGCTTGAACGCCGGGTTGGCCAGCAGTGGCCGGAACAGCGCGTAGTCCTTGCCGTTGTCGGCGGCCGGCGGCAGCCCGGTGCCGAAATGGTTGTCGCGGTAGGTCCAGTCCAGCCGGTTGAACCAGTCGCCCGATTCGAAGCTGTTGCGGTCCAGCGATTTCGAGCGGAGGATGTCGAAGCCGGCATGGAAGTAGGCCACGCCCTGGCTGAAGGCATTGATCGCCGCGGCCAGCACCTGCACGCGGGCGCGGTCGGCGGTCGATGTCGATGCCGGCAGGCGCAGCACGTTCAGGTCGTACAGCGTCTGGTTGTCGTGGTTTTCAACATAGTTGACCACCTCGCCCGGCTCGCTGGCATAGCCGGCCGGCTGGC
>DASVVD010001094.1:0-2775 GCA_036386715.1 Pseudoduganella sp. | reverse complement strand
GCCTTCCCGAACGACAATGCCTTCTCCGGCACCTTCCATTATCACGAGAAGCAACGTTCGGTGTTCGGCGAAGTGAACTATTACTTCACGCCCACCCTGCATGCCACGTTCGGCGCCCGCTACCTGAAGGGCACGTCCACGCTCGACCAGCAGAACGGCCTGTACCTGGCTGGCGCCGGCAATACCGGCAGTGCCCGCCTCTCATCGAAGGCATTCCTGCCGAAATATGCGCTGACCTGGGAAGCCGACCCCGCCCACACCCTCTACGGCACGGCGGCCAAGGGCTTCCGGCTGGGAGGCTCGAACGTGTTCGTGCCGCCCACCACCTGCGGGCCCGACCTGGCGGCAAACGGCCTGGACCAGGGTCCCGCCACGTATGCGCCGGACAGCCTGTGGAATTACGAGCTGGGCAGCAAGTCGCGCTTCCTGAACAACCGCCTCTCGGTCAATGCCGACGTGTTCTACATCAAATGGAAGAATATCCAGCAAGGCGTCTACCTGCCGACCTGCGCGTACACCTACAACGCCAACGCCGGCAATGCCGTCAGCAAGGGCATCGAGCTCGAAATCAAGGCCAGGCCCCTGTCCGGCCTGACCCTGAGCGCGGCCGGCGGCTACGTGAATGCCGAACTGTCGAACGACGAGGGCCTGCGCAACGGCGTGATCGGCGCGGTGCGCGGCGCCCAGGTGCAAGGTGTGCCGAAATACAACGCCGCGGTCAGTGCCCAGTACAATTTCCTGGTGGCCGGCGACATGAGCGGCTTCGTGGCGGGCGGCGTGCAATGGGTCGGCGCCAGCAAGGGCTCGCTCAATCCGGAGCAAAGCGATTACGAGCGCCCGTCGTACCACACTGCCGACCTGAGCGGCGGCCTGGCATTCTCCCGCTACAAGCTCAGCGTGTTCGTGAAGAACGCCTTCGACGACGACACCATCATCCAGCATCCGCAGGTGGCATCGATCGTGCAGGGTTACCGGCTTGCGCCACGCAGTATCGGCATGAGCCTGGCGGCAAAGTTCTGAGCCAACGGCCTGCCGTTACGCAAACCGGGTCGGAGGGCGCGCACGATATGAGGCATTGTCCGACACGACCATATCGCAACCCGATTTACTGATAGATTGTTAACAGTCAAACGCTAACCATCTCCTCTTTCCGGTGCTACCCCATGAAAACGTTTCATTGCGACAAATGCTCGCAGCAGGTTTTTTTTGAAAACACGCTCTGCTTCAACTGCGACAGCACGCTGGGCTACCAGCCCGCGCTGCGTACCATCAACAGCTTCGAGCCGGCCGAAAACGGCCTGTGGCGCAGCCTGAACCGCAAGGATGAAGGCAAGCTGTTCAAGCAGTGCAGCAACTACGTGCAGCACAATGTGTGCAACTGGATGCTGCCCGCGGACGACCCGCATGAGCTGTGCGAGTCGTGCCAGCTGACCGTCATCATCCCGGCGCTGTCGTCGGAAAAGAACCTTATCCTCTGGTCGCGCCTCGAGGCGGCCAAGCGCCGCCTGCTGTTCTCGCTGGCGAACCTGCACCTGACACCCGAATCGAAGGAAACCGCGCCCGAAACCGGCCTGGCTTTCCAGTTCCTGGAAGACGGCGTAACGGACCAGTGCGTGATGACCGGCCATGCCAACGGCGTGATCACGCTGAACATCGCCGAAGCCGATCCGGCCGAGCGCGAGCGCACGCGCGAACAGATGCACGAGCGCTACCGCACGCTGCTGGGGCATTTCCGCCACGAGAGCGGGCATTATTATTTCGACCGGCTGGTGGTCGGCAGCGAGTGGATCGACGAGTTTCGTGCCCTGTTCGGCGACGAGCGCCAGGATTATGGCGAAGCCCTGAAGCGCCACTACAGCAATGGCCCGGTGGCCGACTGGGAGGAGCGCTTCGTGAGCAGCTACGCCAGTTCGCACCCGTGGGAAGACTGGGCCGAAACCTGGGCCCACTACCTGCACATGCTCGACACGCTGGAAACGGCGCATGCGTGTGGCCTGTCGCTCAGCCCCCGCAAGCCCGACGAGCCGGCGATCGACAGCGTGACCCTGCCGACCAGGACCGACACGTTCGCCGAGACCCTGCATGACTGGTTCGCACTGACCTACGTGCTCAACAGCCTGAACCGCAGTATCGGCACGCCGGATTCGTATCCATTCAAGCTCAGCACGCCAGTACTGGAGAAGCTGGAATTCGTGCACAAGGTGGTGCGCGCCCAGATGGTGCAGGCCAAGGCGGAAGCCAAGGCGGAGACAAAGGCGCAGGCGGCAGCACCCACCGCGGCGTAATCCGGGCGGCCTTGCCGGCGCGCGAAGATCAGGCCGGCGCCGCCTCCAGTAGCTCGACCGTGACCCGCATGTGGTACGGCGCCAGGGCGGGTCCGAACTGGTTGAAGATCGCCACGTCGGCGGCGTCGTGCCCGTAGGCGACCGTGACGCGGCCGCCACGCGGCGCTTCCTGGGTGGCATCGAACGTGTACCAGCGGCCGCCCACGTAGGCCTCGAACCACGCATGCAGGTCCATCGGCTCGAGGCCGTGCAGGTAACCCACCACCATCCGCGCCGGAATGCACAGGCCGCGGCACAGGGCAATCCCCAGGTGCGCCAGGTCGCGGCACACGCCTTCGCGCCGCAAGTTGACATCGGTGGCCGTCATCTGGCCGTGCGGCGAAGCCGGATTGAAGCGCACCTCGCGGCGGATCCAGTCGGTGATGCAGGCCACCTGGTCATAGCCCGGTGCGACGCCGGCAACGATACTGCTGGCCATGTCGAAAAACCG
>DASVVD010001093.1:0-12980 GCA_036386715.1 Pseudoduganella sp. | reverse complement strand
GCATTCAATGCCAGGATATTGGTCTGGAACGAGATGCTGTCGATCACGCCGATGATTTCCACGATCTTGCGCGAGCTGGCGCGGATCGATTCCATCGTCGTCACCGCCTGGGCCACGGCCACGCCGCCTTTTTCCGCCATGTTGCTGGCGGTGGCCGCCAGCTTGCAGGCTTCGCGGGCGTTGTCGGCATTCTGCCGCACGGCCGTGGTCAGCGTGGCCATCGCGCTCGCCGTTTCCTCCAGCGAGCCGGCCTGGCGCTCGGTGCGGCTCGACAGGTCGAGGTTGCCGACCGCGATTTCCTGCGAAGCCGTGTCGATCGACTGCACCGCGCCGCGGATCGTGCGCAGCGTCTGGTTCAGGTTAGCGATGCTCTGGTCCAGCACGCGCGAGGTTTCGGCGATCTCGTCGCGCCCCGTGTTGGGCTTGGCCGACTGCAGGCGGCCGGAGGCCAGGCTGCGCACCACGTCGGCGATCGAACGGATGTCGCGCAGCAGTGCGGCACGCACCAGCATCGATACCAGCAGCGACAAGGCCACCGACAGCACGCATAACGCCGCCATCGCGATGCCCAGCTGGCGGAACTCCGCCTTGGCATCGGCATGCGCCGTTTCCGACAGTGATTTTTCCAGCGCCGCCAGCCGCTGCAGGTCGCCTTCGAGCAGCACGAACTGGCGCTCCGCCTGTTGCATCGAATTGGTGGCGATCGACTGGTCCATCTGCGCCATCTCGATCGTTTCCAGCACGCCCTTGCGGTAGGCCAGCAGCGCATGGCTGGAAGCGTCGACCAGCGTGCGTTCCTGCGGATCCGCCACCCGGGCCAGCTGCACCAGTTGCTGCTCGATGCCGCGGTGGCGATCGTGGATGCGGTCGGTCAGCTCGTCGAGCCGGGGTTTCGCAAAGCTGCCGTTGACCCACGCCAGCAACTGGTAGATGTTGGCGTGGGCGAACTTGGCCTCGCCGGCAATGTCGGCCACGGCCTTGAGCCGCGCCGCCCGCACCTGCACCAGGTTTTCCAGCGATGCGTTCTGGCGCACCATGCCGAACCAGGCGCAGGCGGTGATGGCCACCAGCAGGATCAGCACGACACCCGGTGCCAGCAGCAGCTTCGGACCAATACGTAATTTATTCAACATGACGACGACTCCTGCCAGGGCAGAGTTAGGAATGATGGGTGTTCGACGGCTGGACGCCTGGCGCCCGGTTCCGCTCAGTTCTTGTAGATGCCGGCTTCCAGCACCACGTCGCCGACCCGCAGGATATACGTGGTCTTCGGCTCGATCTTGCCGCTGACCGGGTTCTTGTACATGTAGTCGACCCAGCCCTTGCCTTTCTTCGCCGCCAGCTCGATGATCTCGCGGCGATACAGCTTGCCGCTGGCGTCGGGCACGTCGACCAGGTTCTTGCCGACGATCGACGGGTTGATCGGATGGGCCATCACGATGCCGGTGTTGATATCGCGCATGTCGACATACAGCTCGCCCTGCACGAAGTCCGGATCCCTGGCGGCCAGCTTCTTCATCAGCGCGTCCTTGCCATTGGCCTTGATGAAGGCGGCGCCGCGCTCGGCCATGGCAATCGCGTCCTTCTCGGTCGGTTCATTGGTGGCGAATGCGCCGGCACTGGCAATTGCCAGTGCACAGGCCATCGCCAGGCGCGCCATGCTGCCGGTCAGTACTTGGTTCATGAGGAGCTCCTCGTGTGGGTTACGGTCAAACCATTGTGCTCTGATGCTGCCTGTAGGAAATTGCGCTAGCGCAAATCGACAAGAATCCCGACGTAAAAATTTCCGTGTGGATATTGAGTTTGAGCAACATGGGACATTGGCGGGATCGTTACGATGGGCATTCTTTTCCAGGAGCTCCTAAAAATGACCAGCCAATTCGCCCCGCAAAAATTCAAGCCGTATACCCGCCAGAGCATCCGCCAGGCCCGCCAGTGGCAATGGCTGGAGCCGGATCTGCAGGAAGCCGTGCAGGTGGTCTCGCACGTGCTGCCGTTCCGCACCAATGAGTACGTGCTGGAGAACCTGATCGACTGGCGCAACGTGCCGGACGATCCTATCTACCGCCTGGTGTTCCCGCACCGCGACATGCTGCCGGTGGAGGAATACCGCCAGTTGCGCGACCTGGTGATGGTGAAACAGGACGATGCCGCCATTGCCGCGCTGGTGCACAGGATCCGCATGCGCATGAACCCCCATCCGGCCGGGCAAATGACGCACAACGTGCCGCGCGTTAACGATCACGTGCTGAAAGGCCTGCAGCACAAGTACAAGGAAACGGTGCTGTTCTTCCCCAGCGCCGGCCAGACCTGCCACGCCTACTGCACGTTCTGCTTCCGCTGGCCGCAGTTCACGGGCATGGACGACATGAAGTTCGATGCCAGGGAAACCACGGAACTGGTGTCCTACCTGCGGTCGCACCAGGAAGTGACCGACGTGCTGTTCACCGGCGGCGATCCGATGATCATGAACACCCGCTCGCTGGCGGAATTCATCGAACCGTTGCTGGCACCCGACATGGCGCATATCCAGAACATCCGTATCGGCACGAAATCCGTGGCGTACTGGCCACAGCGCTTCGTCACCGACAAGGATGCGGACGACCTGCTGCGCCTGTTCGAGAAGGTCGTGGCCAGCGGCAAGAACCTGGCGATCATGGGCCACTACAACCACGCCGTGGAACTGCGCCAGGACATCGCGCAGGCGGCCGTCAAGCGCATCGTCGGTACCGGCGCCACGCTGCGCATGCAGGGGCCGCTGATCCGCCACATCAACGAAGATCCGCACAGCTGGGCCGAACTGTGGCGCACCGGCGTGCGCCTGGGCGCGATCCCGTACTACATGTTCGTCGAGCGCGATACCGGCCCGAGCGAATATTTCCAGCTGCCGCTGGCGCGTGCGCACGAGGTCTTCCAGCAGGCTTACCAGATGGTGTCGGGCCTGGCGCGCACGGTGCGCGGCCCGTCGATGAGCGCCTTTCCCGGCAAGGTGGCGATCGATGGCGTGGTCACGATCAACGGCGAGAAGGTGTTCGCGCTGCAGTTCCTGCAAGCCCGCAACCCGGACTGGGTGCGCAAGCCGTTCTTTGCGAAATTCGATCCCGATGCAACCTGGTTCGACCAGCTCAAGCCGGCGTTCGGCAAGGAGAAATTTTTCTTTGAAACCGACGGCGACGCCCATGCGGCGGAAGAGGGCGGGACGGCCTCGCGCAAGGTGATTCCGATCACCCGCGCGCGCGATGCCGCGCACGGCAGCGCCGCCTGACATGGACACGCCCGCGCCCGCACCATTGGCAGCGTCCGCGCCAGCGCCGGCGCTGGTTTTCCCTGGCGCGCGTGCGCGGTCGCCGGCGCTTTTGCAGGGCCGCCGGCACGTGCCCGGCCAGCTGTCCGGCACGGCGGTACTGTGCCTGGTGTTCCTGCCGTATGCGCTGGGGCATTACCTGTCCTGCATGCTGCGCACGGTGAATGCGGTGCTGGCACCGCACCTGGCCGGCGCGGCGGGGTTGATGCCGGCGGAGCTGGGGCTGCTCACCAGCGCCTATTTCCTGGCGTTCGCGCTGGCCCAGCTGCCGGTCGGCATTGCGCTGGACCGTTACGGGCCGCGCCTCGTGCAGTGCGCGCTGCTGCTGCTGGCGGCGCTGGGCACGCTCGGGTTCGCGCTCAGCAACGACTTCGCGCAGATGCTGTGCGCACGCATGGTGATGGGGCTGGGCCTGGCCGGCTGCTTCATGGCCGCCGTGAAGGCCATCTCCACCTGGGTTGCTCCCGCAAGGCTGCCGTCGGTGCAGGGCTACCTGATCGCCGCCGGCGGGCTGGGCGCTGCGTCGTCCACCTTGCCGGTGCAGGTGCTCGTGCAGCACGTCGACTGGCGCTGGTTGTTCGCCATGCTGGCGCTGTGCTGCGTGGCCGCGGCAATGCTGGTGCTGCGGCTGGCCCCCACGCCGCCGGCGGCACCGCGCAAGGCGCAGCGGCAACCGGTCGGCAAAGCCATCGGCGAGGTGTTCAGGTACCCCGCCTTCCGCGAAACGGCCGGGCTGGTGCTGGTGCCGCACACGGTGTTCTTCGGCATCCAGGGCCTGTGGATCGGCCGCTGGCTGACCGACGTCGGCGGCTATTCCGCCTCGGGCGTGGCATGGCTGCTGTATCTCGGCATGGGCGCGGTGATCTTCGGCGCGATCGCCGTCGGCAAGCTGACCGAATGGGCGGCCAGGCGCGGTGTCGACGCGCTCACCGTGGCCGCCATGGGCGTCCTGCTGTTCGTGCTGGTGCAGGTCGGCTTCGTGCTGGGCTGGCAGCCGTGCTATCCGGTGCTGGCCGTGCTGTTCACGCTGGTCGGCACGGTCACCGGCATCGAATACACGATCGTGGCGCAGGCCATGCCGCCGGCGCTGACGGGCCGCGCATCGACGTGCCTGAACCTGTTGATCTTCACCGGCGCCTTCGCCGTGCAGGCAGGCTTCGGCATGATCGTCGGCCTGTGGCAGCCGGACGCCGCGCAGCGCTATCCCGCAGGCGCCTACCAGAGCGCATTCTTGGTGCTGGTGCTGCTGCAGTTGCCCGGCATCGCCTGCTTCTGCTGGCGGCGCCGCAGGCTGCTTCCGGCGAACACTGTAGAATCCCAGCTTTGACCGGAAGCGTGCGCGCTTCCGCCGCATCACGAGTGGGAGAATGAAGAATGAAACTGGTTCGTTATGGCCGCATCGGCAAAGAAAAGCCTGGCCTGATCGATGAAGAGGGCAAGCTGCGCGACCTGTCCGGCGTGATCGGCGACCTGGCCGGCGCCAACCTGTCGGACAAGGTGCTCAGGAAGATCGCCAAGATCCCGTACGACACGCTGCCGCTGGTGCGGGGCAACCCGCGCTTCGGCGTGCCGGTGGGGCAGGTGGGCAAGTTCATCGGCATCGGCCTGAATTACGCCGACCACGCCGCCGAGTCGAACCTGCCGGTGCCCAAGGAACCGATCGTGTTCATGAAGGCCACCACCAGCCTGTCCGGCGCGGACGATCCGGTGATGCTGCCGAAGGGTTCGAAGAAGACCGACTGGGAAGTGGAACTCGGCGTCGTCATCGGCACCCGTGCCCGTTATGTCACCGAGGCCGATGCCGAGAAACACATCGCCGGCTACTGCGTCGTCAACGACGTCTCCGAACGCGAGTACCAGCTCGAACGCGGCAGCCAGTGGGACAAGGGCAAGGGTTGCGATACCTTCGGCCCCGTCGGCCCGTGGCTCGTCACGCGCGATGAAGTATGGAATGTCGACGATCTCGACCTGTACCTGGAGCTGAACGGCAAACGCATGCAGACCGGGAACACGGCCACGATGATCTTCAAGGTGCCGCAGATCATTGCCTACCTGTCGCAGTTCATGACGCTCGAACCGGGCGACATCATCACCACCGGCACGCCACCGGGCGTGGGCATGGCGCGCAACCGCTACCTGAAGAAGGGCGACCTGCTGCGCCTGGGGATCGCCGGCCTGGGCGAGCAGCAGCAGGATGTGATCGGGTTCCAGCAGTTCTGAGGAAAAATACAGGCAGCCCGCACCGCGGGGCAGCCTGATTGCCAGGAAGCTCGTGCATGACCGGCTCGCGTGGCCGCCTGGCAACCGGGCGGCGCGCGAGCCGGATGTTCAGGCCGGCCGCACCGCCTTCAACGCCAGGTCCACCGCGTCCGAAAGCCGCATGACGACTTGCGCCAGGTCCGCCTCGGTGGCAATGAACGGCGGCGCCAGCAGGATATGGTCGCCGCGCCTGCCGTCGGCGGTGCCGCCCATTGGATACACCATCAGCCCGCAGCCCATCGCCTTTTCCTTTATCGCCGCGAACAGTTTCAGGTCCGGGTCGAACGGACGCCTGGTTTCGCGTTCCTGCACCAGTTCCAGCCCCACCAGCAGGCCGCGGCCGCGGATATCGCCCACGTGCGGATGGGCGCCGAAGGCATCGCGCAGCATGCGGCGCAGCGTGGTGCCGCGCACGGTGGCCGCGCCCAGCAGGCAATCGCGCCGGATGATCTTCTGCACCGCCAGCGCGGCCGCGGCGGCCACCGGGTGCGCATTGTACGTGTGCCCGTGCTGGAAGATGCCGCTGCCGTTGCGCAGGCGTTCCACCACATGGTCGCGCGCCAGCACGGCGCCGATCGGCTGGTAGCCGGCGGCCAGGCCCTTGCCCAGCGCGACCAGGTCCGGCACTACGCCATCCTGCTCGATCGCATACAGCGTGCCGGTGCGGCCCATGCCGCACATGACTTCGTCGGCGATGAACAGGATGCCGTACTTGTCGCACAACGCGCGCACGCCCTTGAAGTAGCCGGGCGTGGCCGGCACGGCGCCCAGCGTGGCGCCCACCACGGGCTCGGCGCAGAAGCCGATGATGTTCTTCGGGCCCACTTCCAGGATCGTCCGTTCCAGCTCGGCGACCAGGCTGGCGGTATAGTCGTCGACATCCTGCCCGGCCGGGCGGTTGCGGTATTCGTAGCACGGCGATACGCGCGCCACATCCATCAGCAGCGGCTCGAACTGCTTGCGCCGCGCCTCGTTGCCGCCCAGGGCCAGCGCGCCCAGCGTGTTGCCGTGATAGCTCTGGCGGCGGGCGATGAACACGCGCCGTTCCGGTTCGCCGTTTTCCACGAAGAACTGGCGCGCCATCTTCAGGGCCGACTCCACCGCCTCGGAGCCGCCGGAGACCAGGTACACGTTGTTCAGGTCGCCCGGCGCATCGGTGGCCAGGCGCTCCGCCAGCTCCTCGGCCACTTCGGTGGTGAAGAAGCCGGAGTGGGCGTAGGCCGTCGTTTTCATCTGCGCGCCCATCGCGGCCAGCACGTCCGGGTGGCTGTGTCCCAGCGACGACACGGCGGCGCCGCCGCTCGCATCGAGGTAGGTATTGCCCTCACTGTCGCGCATATACATGCCGAACGCGCACACGGCGGCAGGCGGCGTGCTGCGCAGGTTGCGGTGGATCATATGGGTCATGACGTCCTCATTGTGGTTGATTGCTCGTCGACAATAAACCTCAAGAAACATCGTGATGTTGATCTATCCCACATGATTGACCGGCCTGGGCCAATGCGCGCCCGGGATATGACGTCGGAACAACAGCCTGCCGCCCGCGCCAGGCGAAAAAAAACCCGGCCAGGCCGGGTTTTTCCTTGCGGTGACTGCTACTAAGCTGAATGTTACTTCAGCACCTTGTGCAGCCAGCCGGAGATGTCGCTCACTTCCTCGGGGCAGACCGAATGCTGCATGTAGTAATCGTGCCACTCGACCTGGTAGCCCAGCGATTGCAGCAGGTCGCGCGAGGCGGTGGCGCGGGCCAGCGGGATCACCGGGTCGAGCCGGCCATGCACCAGGAAGATCGGCGTGTCCTGGTTGGCCGGGCTGCGCTCGGCGGCCACCTTGTCCGCCAGCGGCACGTAGCCGGACAGGCACAGCAGGCCGCCCAGCTTTTCCGGATAGCGCAGGCCGGTCTGCAGCGTCATCGCGCAGCCTTGCGAGAAGCCGCCCAGGATGATGCGGCTGGCGGGAATGCCGCGCGCCTTTTCACGGGCGATCAGCGCTTCCACCTGCAGCTGCGAGGCGCGCAGGCCCTTTTCGTCTTCCTGGCGGCCCAGGTCGGTGTGGATGATGTCGTACCACGCGCGCATCGTGTAGCCGCCGTTGATGGTCACGGGCATGGTGTTCGCGTGCGGGAAGACGAAGCGGATGCCGGGCAGGCCGGACAGGTTCAGCTCCTGCACGAAGGGCACGAAGTCGTTGCCGTCCGCGCCCAGGCCGTGCAGCCAGATGACGGCGACCTGCGGGGCGTCGTTGGTGGCGACTTCGATATTCGGTAACACGTCGATCATGCGTTCTCCTTTATTGCAGCGGGGTGGCCGCCGCGCGGTTGTCGGGTGAACTGCGCAATGCCGATTTCGGCCGGAATGCCTTGCAGACCGCGCCGTCGGTTTCCATGTACGGGCCGCCGATCAGGTCGATGCAGTAAGGCACGGCGGCGAAGATGCCGGCGGCGATCACGTTGCCGGCATCGTCCTTCAGGCCTTCCAGCGTTTCCCTGATGGACTTGGGCTGGCCGGGCAGGTTCATGATCAGGGCCGCATGGCCGGCGCTCTCGCGGATCACCGCCACCTGCCGCGACAGGATCGCGGTCGGCACGAAGTGCAGGCTGATCTGGCGCATCTGCTCGCCGAAGCCGGGCATTTCCTTCGTGCCCACGGCCAGCGTGGCCTCGGGCGTCACGTCGCGGCGGGCCGGGCCGGTGCCGCCGGTGGTCAGCACCAGGTGGCATTTCACCGTATCGGCCAGTTCGGCCAGCGTGGCTTCGATGGTGGCGCGGTCGTCCGGGATCAGGCGCGTCTCCACCCGGAACGGCGTGGCGATCGCGCTGTTCAGCCATTCCTCGAGCGCGGGAATGCCGGCATCCTGGTAGATGCCGCCGCTGGCGCGGTCGGAGACCGACACCAGGCCGATAATGAGCACATTCGCCAGGGCAGCCGGCTCCGCGCCCGCGGCGCCAATCGCGTCGTCAGTCGTCGCGGTCGTCATCTTCGTCGTCCTCGTCATCGGCCTGCGCGGCCTTTGCCGCGGCGCGCGCCTTCGTGTCCAGGTCCTTGAGGATCTGGAAGATCTCGCGGTAGGCCTTGGGCGGCTTGCTCTCGGCCTGTTCCTTGCGCGCGTTGCGGATCAGCGTGCGCAGCTGCTGGCCGTCCAGTTCCTGGTGCTCGGCCAGCAGCGTGGTCAGCGCCTGGTCGTCGGCCAGCAGCTTGTCGCGGCGGCGTTCCAGCGCATGCAGCGCGGCCGTATCGGCCTTCGAGGCGCCTTTCCAGCCTTCGATGGTGCGCTGGATGATGGCGATTTCCTCTTCGGAGAGGGTGCGCATCTTCTTGCCCACGAACTGCAGCTGGCGGCGGCGGCCTTCGTGGTTCTTGATGGTCTGGCATACCAGGATGGCATCCCGCACGTCTTCCGGCATCGGCACGCGCTTCACGCGGTCGCGCGGCTGTTCCACCAGTTCATTGCCGAGCGCCTGCAGGGCGTCGGACTGGCGTTTGAGTTCGGTCTTGGAAGGGCGGTCGTATTTTTCCTCGAATTCGGAGGAATCGAAGCCGACGGCCCCGCGGTTTGCATTTGGCATGATAGAAAACGCGCCACTTCAGGCGCGCCTGTAAAAACGGTAAACGGCTGCTATGATAACTGTTTTAAAGATTAGCCGACCAAAAACACCCCATGAGCGAATCGCATTTCACCCACAGCCAGGACCAGTTGAAACAGATCGCGCGAGATGTATTGGGTTACGCGCGCGAGACCGGCGGCACCGATGCCGCCGTCGAGATCAGCGAGGGCAGCGGGCTGTCGGTGTCGGTGCGCAAGGGCAAGATCGAAACGATCGAACAGAACAAGGACAAAGGGCTCGGCATCACCGTCTTCGTCGGCCAGAAGCGCGGCAATGCGTCGACCTCCGATTTTTCCACCGCCTCGCTGCGCGCCACCGTGGAAGCGGCCTTCAACATCGCCCGCTTCACGGCGGATGACGAGGCGGCCGGCCTGGCGGAGGAAGAACTGCTCGAGCGCGATCCGCGCGACCTGGAACTGTTCTACCCGTGGCCCATCACCACCGAGGAAGCGGTCACGCTGGCGCAGCGCGCCGAGGCGGCCGGCTTCGCGGTCGATCCGCGCGTGACCAACAGCGAAGGCGCCGGCGTGCATGTGCAGCAGTCGCATTTCGTCTCGGCCAACTCGCGCGGCTTCATCGGCGGCTACCCGTATTCGCGCCACACCATTTCGGCCACGCCGATCGCCGGCAAGGGCGCCAACATGCAGCGCGACGACTGGTACAGCTCGGTGCGCGATCCGAAAAAGCTGGCCACGCCCGAGGCCATCGGCCGTTATGCGGCGGAGCGCGCGCTGGCACGCCTGAACGCGCGCCAGATCACCACGCGCACCTGCCCGGTGCTGTTCGAGGCACCGCTCGCCGCCGGCCTGCTGGGCGCCTTCGTGCAGGCCACGTCCGGCGGGGCGCTGTACCGCAAGTCCACGTTCCTGCTCGATACGCTGGGCCAGCAGGTCTTCCCCGATCACGTGCAGGTCACCGAAGACCCGCATGTGCCCGGCGGCATCGGCTCCGCGCCGTTCGACGAGGAAGGCGTGCGCACGCAGTACCGCGACGTGGTCAAGGACGGCATCCTGCAAGGCTATTTCCTGTCCACCTACACGGCCCGCAAGCTGGGCATGAAAACCACCGGCAATGCCGGCGGCTCGCACAACCTGTCGCTTACGTCCACGCTTACGCAGCCGGAGGACGATTTCGCCGGCATGCTGAAGAAAATGGGCACCGGCCTGCTGGTCACCGAACTGATGGGGCAGGGCACCAACTACGTGACGGGCGACTACTCCCGCGGCGCGTCCGGCTTCTGGGTCGAGAACGGCATCATCCAGTACCCGGTCGAAGAGATCACGATCGCCGGCAACATGAAGGACATGCTGCGCCAGATCGTGGCCATCGGCAACGACGTGCTGATCCGTGGCACCAAGCAGACCGGTTCGATCCTCCTTGAAAAGATGGTGGTAGCAGGTAACTGACGCTGTTCCCCCGGCGGCTGCCACGCCGCCGGGCCTCCACTGCGCCTTTGCAGCCGATTTTTCCGTAACCGCTTACGTAGAAAATCCTCGGGAAACCGCATGGAACGTCGACGCTTCATTGCAAAGGCTGCCGTGGGCACCGGTGCCGGCATCATCGCCGCTCCCGCCCTGGCACAGTCCCGGCCCGCCATCACCTGGCGCCTCGCCTCCAGCTTCCCCAGATCGCTGGACACGATCTTCGGCGCATCCGACACCTTTGCCCGCCGCATCGCCCAGCTCACCAACGGCAGGTTCACCCTCCGCGCGTTCGCGGAGGGCGAGATCGCGTCCGGCCTGGCGGTGCTCGATGCCGTGCAGGCCGGCGCGGTCGAGTGCGGCCACAGCGCTTCGTACTACTACTTCGGCAAGGACGCCACGTTCGCCTTCGACTGCGCGGTGCCGTTCGGCCTCACGTCGCGCCAGCACACCGCCTGGTACGAGCAGGGCGGCGGCCGCGAGCTGACGCGCGCCTTCTTCAGGGACTACGACATCGTCAATTTCCTGGGCGGGAATTCCGGCACGCAGATGGGCGGCTGGTTCCGCAAGGAGGTCAGGTCGCTGGCCGGCCTGAAAGGCACCCGGATGCGCGTGGCCGGATTCGCCGGCAAGGTGCTCGAACGCCTCGGCGTGGTGCCGCAGCAGCTGGCTGGCGGCGACATCTACCCGGCGCTGGAAAAGGGCACCATCGATGCCGCCGAATGGGTGGGCCCGTACGACGATGAAAAGCTCGGCTTCTTCAAGGTGGCGCCGTTCTACTACGCCCCCGGCTGGTGGGAACCCTCCGCGTCGTTCTCGTTCTATGTGAACAGCAAGGCATGGGACAGGCTGCCGAAGGATTACCAGGCCGCCGTGGAAGTGGCCACCTATGAGGCGCACTTGGCCATGCAGGCCGAGTACGACGTGAGGAATCCCGCGGCGTTGGCGCGGCTGCTGAAGAACGGCGTCAAACTGCGCACCTGGCCACGCGACATGATGGATGCCTGCTACAAGGCCGCCAGCGCCGTGATGGAGGAAGAAGCGTCGAAAAACGCCAGGTTCCGCAAGATCTACGATCCGTGGAAAAGATTCCGTCAGGACCAGAACCAGTGGGCATCGGTGGGCGAGGCGCCGCTCCAGAATTACCTGATCAGCGCGGGGCGCAGGCGTTAAGGATCAATGATTCAAGGATTCAAGGATATCAAACCGCTGCCGCAGGTTGCTTGCACATTGCAATGAATATCGGAACCGGACCAGGTTAAAAGCCTGGGCCGGTTTTTTTATTGCAATCGCGGCAGGAGATAATCCAGCGGTATATAAAATTCATATAGATTTTTATGGTTTTGGAATACCTCAAGACAGAATATTTAACGACCTTGAATATTTGGATTTGGTTTTATGCAACAGCCCGCCAGGAGGCGCGGGAGTGGGATGTTGCGCTGCAATAGACGCAAATCCGCTCAGTTCACTGAGCGATGGCACGAATTCATGCGGAATGGGCGCATTGATAACGCTTCCACTTTTTATATGGCGCAGTAAAAGATGGCCACGCATGCTGCATTCGCCACTTGATCGATTTGCTCAACTTGCTGAGCAATAGGCCACTTGAAATATCAAGACCCTGTTATGCCGTTTAAATATACGCCACAGGGCAAAACAAAAATTCAATCAAAAAGTGGAGAAGTATATGCAACCGTTCACCATGACGCCGGCAAGGCTCAGCACGCTGAGCGCCGCGGTCTCGCTGGCGCTCGCCTCGATGGCGACCAGCGCCCCGGCGTTCGCACAGCAGACGGACCCCGCCGCCGCATCCGCCGAACCGATCCAGAAGGTGCAGGTGGTGGCCACCCGCGCCTCGCAGCAATCGGGCATCTCGCGCAAGAAGAACGCCGCCACGGCGATGGATTCGATCGTCGCCGAGGACGTGGGCGCATTCCCCGACCGTAACGTGGCCGAGGCGATCTCGCGGATCGCCGGCATCGCGGTCGAGCGCGGCGACTTCGGCGAAGGCACCAGCGTGGCCGTGCGCGGCAACTCGCCCGATGTGACCCGCGTGGAAATCGACGGCCAGGGCGTGCAGGCCGGCGGCGGCACCGACCTGAATGGCGGCGGCAGCGGCCGCGGCGTGGAACTGCGCGAGATTTCCGCCGACCTGATCAAGAGCGTCGACATCGTCAAGGGTGCCACCGCCGACATGACCGAAGGTTCGCTGGGCGGCGGCGTGATCATCAAGACCCGCACCGGCCTGGACTTCAAGAAGCCGTTCTATTCGCTGCGCCTGGCCGGCTCGCAAAACTCGCTGAACAAGGACTGGACGCCGGATGGCAACCTGGTGCTGGCCAACCAGTTCCTGAACGGACGGCTGGGCGTGGTCTTCAATGGTTCCACTTCC
>DASVVD010001092.1:0-3412 GCA_036386715.1 Pseudoduganella sp. | reverse complement strand
GTTCACTGATCGAGAATATCAATCTGAAGGAGTCGCTCGAGCTTAATCCAGCCAATTTGCTGGGCTTTCCCAGTCCGGCCTTTTTCGCCTTCGACAAAGTCAATCGTACTCTTGCAAACTGTAATGGCGTAACGGGCGACTATAAATTGTACCCATTCGAATATGTCATGCAGTGGTATTACGAGTGGGGCACCGGCACGCGCATGGACGTCGGCATCACTGGCGGGCAAGCTATTCCCGGTACAGTCATGCGCGAACCCACCATTACCCATACCGAATACAAGAAGAATTTCACGCTGGTGCTGGAAGTGTCAGACGAGAATAACCCCTTGTACAAGTTCCCGATGCAGTCGGAAGACCCTGCAAAAAGATGGTGCGCCAAGCTCAATGCCATCTTCAACGGCTGACCAGCATGATTCACCGTGACCGCCTGACCGCAACGATCGACGGGGACTTTGTCGTTTTCCTGATCGGCATGCGCCTCAACCAGCCCTGGAAGGTGCACAAGTGGTGGCCGGTCGCCGCGGCGATGCCGCGCATGATCAGCGAGTTGCGGCGGCAACCCGAACTGGGTTTCCTGCACGCGGAGATGTGGTTTTCACGCACCATCGTCCTCGTCCAGTACTGGCGTTCGATGGACCAGCTGATGGCCTATGCCACCAGCAAGCAGGCCGCGCACCTGCCGGCATGGAAGGCATTCAACCAGTCTGTCGGCACCGACGGCTCGGTCGGCATCTGGCATGAGACTTTCGCCGTGGCTGACGGCGCCTACGAGAGTGTTTATGTCAACATGCCGGCATTCGGCCTGGGGCGCGCCGGTCAACTGGCGGCGGCAACGGGGGGCAGGCGTTCTGCTGCGGACCGGCTGGGGCAGCGCGGCCAGTCCAGCCAGGAGTAGCAGGCCGGGCAATGGCAGCCTTGCAGCGCGGGCGGGTTGCGGGATACCGATTCCGGTATCGAAGCCGATTTTTTCCTTATCGAAGTTGCGCCATCCGCGGTGTATTGCCGGGTTATCATCGTCATCGCCCGACCTGGGAGGAGACTGCCGGCAACGAGTGCAAGGAACGGTGCGACGTTGCGGCGCCGGGTGGGGCGGCATGAAAACACGGGAATTGCCGCGTTGCCGCGGCCGTTCACCCCGGCCAACCGAATCACCATCCAATTCGCCGAGCATGAATCCACACCGCAGAAACCTTCTCACCGCATCCATTCTCACCGGGCTGGCCAGCGTCGCACCGGCCGTCGCCGGCGCCGCTGCGGCCACCGAGGCCAACGCCAACGCTACCGCGCGCAAGGCAAAGGCGCTGGCGCCGACCCCGCCGATGGGCTGGAACAGCTGGAACTCGTTCGCCACCACGATCACCGAAGCGCAAGCGCTGGAGAACGCCCGCATCATGGCCGACAAGCTGCTGCCTTCCGGGTACGACGTGTTCACCGTCGATATCCAGTGGTATGAGCCGAACGCCGACAGCTATGAATACCGCAAGGGCGCGGAGCTGGCGATGGACGAATACGGCCGCCTGCAGCCGGCGCCGAACCGCTTCCCGTCGGCCGCGAAGGGCGGCGGCTTCAAGGCGCTGGCCGACCAGGTGCACACGATGGGCATGAAGTTCGGCATCCACGTGATGCGCGGCATTCCGCGCCAGGCCGTGCGCCGCAATACGCCGGTGCTGGGCACGCAGCTGCGCGCGCGCGATATCGCCAACACCGATTCGATCTGCACCTGGAACCCGGACATGTATGGCGTGGACATGAGCAAGCCGGGCGCGCAGGCCTACTACGATTCGATCTTCGCATTGTATGCGTCGTGGGGCGTGGATTTCGTGAAGATGGACGACATGTCGCGCCCCTACACCGCCAACTGGCCGGAAATCGAGGCGGCGCAGAAGGCCATCCGTAAGACGGGCCGGCCGATCACGCTCAGCCTGTCGCCCGGCGAGACCGACCTGAAATGGGCGCTGCACGTGCCGCATCACGCGCAGATGTGGCGCATCTCGGACGACTTCTGGGACGAATGGAAGCTGCTGAACGAGCAGTTCCAGCGCCTGGAAAACTGGAATCCCTACATGGGCGCGAACGCCTGGCCGGATGCCGACATGCTGCCGCTGGGCCGCCTGGCGCTCGGCAAGCGCGACACCAAATTCACGCCCGACGAACAGCAGACGCTCATGACGCTGTGGTCGATTGCCCGCTCGCCGCTGATCATGGGCGGCGACCTGCGCCATCTCGACGAGCACACGCTGGCGCTGCTGACCAACCCCGAGGTGCTGGCCGTAAACCAGCGCAGCACCGCGAACCGGCCGCACCATGCCGATGCCGGCACCCGGATCTGGAGCGCGCAGCCGGCCGGCAAGGACAACGTGTATTACCTGGCCCTGTTCAACACCGGCAATGCGGCCACCGAACTGGTGTTCGACCTGTCGCGCCTGAACCTGGGCGGCCGGCAGGTGGCGGGCCGCGACCTGTGGGCGCGCCGCGACCTTGGCGCCATCAATGGCAGCGTGCGCCAGAAGCTGCCGCCGCACGGCTCGGTGCTGCTGCAGCTGACCGCGTAAAGACCTGCCCGTCACGCTGCCGCGCCGCCACGCGCGGCATCGCTTCTTCCCGGTGGAATCCCTGCTCATTTCCGTGAGCAGTCGAAAAATCCTCGTCGATGTCTTGTATATATCATGTACACTTGGGTTCATTGCCCGCCCTGTGAAAGGCCATGATGAGAGCTGTCGTATGCGAATCGCCCGGCGACCTGCGGCTGGTCGAACGCCCGATACCCGAAGCCGGCCCCGGTGACGTGCTGCCGCGCTGGATGGACCCGACGGCCGGCGTGATCAAGGCCATCGTCGAAGTCTGATGGCCATGATCCCTAAGCACTCCCGTGCAGGAAGCTTCGCTGCGCCGGCAGGTAAAATGAAGGATTACCGATCCTTCGCCGCCGCCCCGGCCCGATGCACCCACCATGTCCAAGCTGCCCACCACCACGCGACGCTGCACCAACCTGCTGCTGGACTACATTGCCGGCAACGTGGCGGTGGGCGAACCGTTGCCGACCGAAGTGAAGATGACGGAACTGGGGGAGGGCAGCCGCACCGCCATCCGCAGCACGCTGGCCTACCTCATCGAGCGCGGGCTGATCGCCGGCATGAAGGAGCGCCACCTGCTGCGCAAGCCGCGGCCGGACGACTGGTTCGACGTCTCCGAGCTGCACAGCGGCACCGAGCGCCTGCAGCAGGTGCTGATGGAGCGCATCTACCAGCGCGACCTGCCGCCGGGCGCCGAATTCTCGGAGGCCGAGCTGTCGCGCGCCTCCGGTGTCAGCACGATCGCCGTGCGCGAATTCCTGATCGGCTTTGCCCGGCACGGCCTGATCGAAAAGAAGCCGCGCGGCGGCTGGCGGCTGTGCGCGTTCGACCGCTCG